>JAOZKX010000281.1 GCA_029935135.1 Desulfocapsa sp. | reverse complement strand
TGCAGGCTTATCAGTCGAGCGTCATCCCAGGGAAGTTTAAAACGGGCAAAGGCAAGCTGCATGGAAGATAAGGCTGGATGCACTTCCACCACATCTGCACCAAATTCCTCAATGAGTCGTTTCGCAATACCAAAAAAGAGCGGATCACCGCTGGCCAGCACTGCCACCGTCCCACTCTTCAGAGCCTCGGCAACAGCAGCCAATGTATGCTCAAGGGGCGTGATGGACAGTCTTTTCCCGGGAATATCATCACATAACTGCAACAGTCGTTTCCCTCCCACCACAAGGGAACACTGGCTCAACAGCTTCTGCTGGCCAGCCGTGAGTGTCTGTGCATCAATGCCTATAATATGTATACTGTTCTTCATAAGAGAGAGCCCTACACCCTGGCAACAAGCCTTTTGCTGCTATCCACCAGATACACTTTCACCCGAACTCCTGAAACCTCTTCGCCATATGCACGCGCCCTCAGGCAGACCTTTTCGACAATATCCTCTCTCTCCGCCTGCAGGAGATGTTCATACATTTCCCTTGCAGTATTGGATTGTTTAATTTTCTGCAACAGATCCCCTGCAGCGCCCAGTTCGGCAAGGAGCGCAGCAGCATCATCCATCTCCAGAGCACCATTACGGACATGGGTCTGTGGCATTTTTAGCGCAGCCTTGGTGATTTTCGCCCACATTCCAGCAAGGTGAATGGTGGCAAAGCCATGTTTGGCAGCTTCCTGCAAAGAAAAAGAGAGGTAATCCCCCATCATGGCATAGGCCTCTTCCGGCAAATGCAGCTGTTCCTGCACTCCCCGCTCCGATGTTCTTCCTGTGGAGATCACCACCTCTGTGAGTCCGGCCTCTTTGGCAACATCCATGGATGCCGAAATAGTGGCAGTCCAGGCATCGGCAGATACCGGACGAACGATGCCGGTGGTCCCTAAGATTGACAGTCCACCCACAATCCCAAGACGTTTATTCAGGGTCCTGGTGGCAAGTTCCTCCCCATTGGTCACAGAGATCTGAATAAAAACGCTTTTGCTCTGTTCCACTTCCTGCACGGCCTGGGTGATCATCTCCCGGGGAACCGGATTAATCGCCGGTTCGCCAACCTTTGCTGCCAAGCCTGGCTTAGTGACTATGCCCACACCCTCGCCACCGCCAAGTATGACATTATCAAGTATCACATGATACTCCGGTACTGCCTCCTCGGAAAAGAGATGCACGCTGGCACAAATTTCCGCACCGTTGGTCACATCCGGATCGTCCCCTGCATCTTTAATAATCGAGGCAAAACAGTTCCCTTCCCTCTTCAGACACTGATGAACAGCAAAGCTGTGCCGTGTCCCATCAGGGAAAGGAATCTCAACCCTTGTCGCATGCTTTCCTTGAAGAAGAAGGCCCACGGCAGCTTTGGCTGCAGCAGCGGCACAGGCACCGGTGGTATATCCGGATCGCAGTCGTTTAGCCATTGGATTTTTGTACAGCCAGTCGGATAAGAGCATTGACGATGGCAGCCGCCACAGGACTGCCCCCCTTACGACCCAGGCTCGTTATATAAGGATATTCTTTTCGACAGAGCAGGGCCTTGGACTCTGCGGCATTCACAAAACCAACGGGAACACCGATAATCACAGGACGCTCTTCAGCAGACATATCTGCAAGACAATCCATGGCCTTTAACAGGGCGGTGGGGGCATTACCGATTGCCACAATGCCGACATTTGTAATCCCCTGCTCTATGGCAACCTCAGACCGTGTTTTGCCCTCTTCTTTTGCGCGCCTGGCCACCTCTTTGTCTGCCACCAGACATGTTACCGTACCGCCAAACTGAGCAAGCATGGCTTTACTGATACCGGAGGCAACCATATTCACATCTGTGAGGATATTTTTCCCGGCACAGATGGAGTCAAGAGCACGGGCAATGGTTTGCGGATAAAAGCGCATATTTTTGGCAAAGGAGAAATCTCCAGTGGCATGGATAACGCGCTGAACAAGCTTAAATGTTGCGTGATCAAAATCATGGGGACCGAGCTCTTCTTCAATAATGCGAAAGCTCTCCGCCTCGATTTCAGTGGGGCCAATCTTTTGAATGCGTATACTCATATTTTTCCTACTTTTGTAAGCTCTGTTTTTGCATATTCTGCACCATGGCGTTCACCGCCTCCGGGTTAGAGCCAAAATGGAGATGCATATAGCCGCCAAGAACATTTTTATGGCAATACCCTTCTTCAGTACCGTTATTTACTTTATATATTTTCCTCACAGCATGATCCTGCTCATCGATTGATGAGTAATGAAATTCATGTCCGCGCAGGACTGTGCCTGCTGGACCAAACAAGCCGTCTTCCGCTAAGCGGATTTCACGATAGCCCAAACTGGCCCGCCTGTTTTGCATCCGTGCCTGCAGCGGGAAAACATTCGCCATACCATGCAGCTGACCATCATGATCAACAATACCACGGGTCAGATACATAAAGCCGCCGCATTCAGCATAGATCACGCCATCCGCTTCTGCCCATTCTTTCACCGCCCGCAGCATCTCTTTATTCTTACTTAACTGCCCGGCATACAGTTCGGGATAGCCGCCCCCCAGATAGATTCCATTCACATTTTCAGGAATTCGGCTATCAACAAGAGGTGAGAAAAAGACCAGTTCCGCTCCAGCCTGTCGCAGCAGATCCAGATTATCTTCATAATAAAAACAGAAGGCCTTATCACGGGCCACGGCCAGACGAACGGTTGCTGGCATGGTCACGGTGTTACATTCTGCCACAGAGTCTCCAGGAAGCCGGGCGATTTCAAGGAGACGGTCAAGATCGACAAATTCCTCCATCGTTTCTGCAAGTTCAGCAATGGCTTCCCTGCTTATTGGATCTTCTGCGCCCATATGCAGACCAAGGTGTCGTTCCGGTATGCCAAAAGCCACATTGCGGGGCAGATAGCCGAGGACTTCAGCCTTGCAGTGTTTGCCAATGGCATCACTTACCAGCTGCAGATGCCTGGGACTGGCAATTCGGTTTAAAATCACCCCACGCAGTGAAACATCCGGATTCAGCGTTTCAAACCCCTTTACCACAGCCGCTCCACTCTCAGCTGCAGAGCGGACATCAAGGACCAGTACCACAGGAACGGACAGGCGTTCAGCAAGGGCGGCACTGGAAGACTCTCCCCCATCATACATCCCCATAACCCCTTCAATAACAGCAATATCACTGTTTTTACTGTGACAGGTAAAGGTCTTCTCGGTGAACTCTTCTCCAGCCATCCACGAATCGAGATTTCTGGAAATTTTCCCGGTGACAAGTTTGTGCAGACTGGGGTCGATAAAGTCCGGTCCACATTTAAAGGGCTGAACCCGCAGACCTCTCTTGGCCAGGGCCGCCATAAGCCCTAAAGTGACGGTTGTTTTTCCGGAACCGCTGTGGGTTCCCGCTATAATAATGGCCTTTGTCATATCACTCAGTACCGAGAAGAGGGTATAAAAAACTGTTGATCGTCTCTATCCCTTCCAGAATACGCAATGTCGGCCGGGAGACTAGTTGTTCTGCCACAAGATACACCCTATCCTCACGCACGGCCTTGATGGCCATAAAACCCGGTTCCTGCTTAATCTGCTCTCTGCTTACCGGATTCATCCTCCCCTGTTGAGCCAGAAAGACATCGATCTCATCGGCCCGGGAGAGAATGTGTTCCTTTCCATAGGCTGCAATATTGGTTTTCCGCATCTGTGTGGCATCAGCAGCGATATTAATCCCCCCCGCCTGCTCCAGGACAAAAATTGCTGTGGACTCACGGGCAAAGGTCTTCATCTTCTTGTGAATTGCTTCAAAATACACTCTGG
>JAOZKX010000029.1 GCA_029935135.1 Desulfocapsa sp. | reverse complement strand
ATTAAGTGAAAACCTGAATGAACTCAGTGAAAATGTTGATGAAATATACGAATCGCTGCCCGCTGGTGAGGCAAAAGAAGGTATAGAAATCCTCGCGGACGATCTTATGGATATTCAGGAGCAGACAAAGCGTGAAGCATTGATTGGCCTGGCCAAAAGCCAGACAGATATGGAGCAGTTTGTATCCCGGATCAAAACAGCTGTCAGTGATTTATCTGTAGCAGCAGCAGAACTGAAAAAGGGCCAGATTATTTCCCGGGAAGTCAGCGGACTGAATCAGGATATGTCAACCCAGGCCGAGAGTTTTAAGCAGGTGATCAGTAAGAAGAAAATTGGCCTGTCTGCCTTTGTCCTTGTTCTCTGTGTTTTGTCCTGTGGTGGGGTGATGTTCTGGGCCGAAACGATTACCCGACCTTTACTGAAATCCATCAAACTTGCAGAAACCATCGCCGACAAAGATTTTACGCGAACTGTTTCAGTGGATCGTAAAGATGAAATTGGAACCCTTGCCGTTTCACTCAATGGAATTGTTGAGAGAATAGGAAATGTTTTCCTGCAAATACGAGGAAGTGCGTCAAGCATTGACACATCCACCAATACCCTGAAGGATCTTTCCAGCAATCTTGACAATGCCACCAGTGAAATGGCTGGACAGAGCAACAATATTGCCACTGCAGTGGAAGAAATCAATTCAAATATGTCTTCTATTGCTGCAGCCTCCGAAGAAACAAGCACAAATATCAGTATCGTCGCCGCCGCCGCCGAGGAGATGACTGTCACCATCACTGAAATTTCTTCCCAATCGGCAGAGGCCAGAGAAATCACCGCCGCCGGTGTCTTAGAAGCTGAAAAAGCTACAGAGAGTGTACATCACCTTGGTGAGGCTGCTGGCAAAATAAGTGCAGTGACAGAGAGCATTAACGATATCGCTGATCAGACAAATCTGCTCGCCCTCAATGCCACTATTGAGGCCGCTCGTGCCGGTGAGGCAGGAAAAGGATTTGCCGTTGTCGCCAATGAAATCAAAGAACTTGCCAAACAGACGACAGAGGCGACCCGCGAGATCCAGGGGCGCATTGAAGGGGTCCAGACCTCTACTAAAGAAACAGTTTCGGTGATGAATTCAATTGCCTCAACAATTAATACGACAAGTGAGATTGTGGAGACAATGTCTGTTGCCGTCGATGAGCAGGCCGCCACAAGCCAGGAGATTGCCTCTAATATCTCCCAGGCAGCTATAGGGGTACAGGAAGTCAATGAAAACATAGCCAATATGACCATGGCCAGCGGGAAAATTTCCTATGATATCCGTACCATCAAGAAAAATGCCGATTCAGTTTCACTCAACAGCAATGATATAACAGAAATGGCCATAGAGATGCGCTCCCATGCCGATCTGTTAAGTGAGCTTATTACACTTTTTAGTATTGGAGATGAACAGTTTGATATAGGAAAAGTGAAGAATGCTCATTTCACCTGGAAAATGAAGCTGAATTCTGCCCTGAGTGGCTATACAGAGCTGCCCATAAGTGCAGTTCCTGATCACCATCAATGCGAATTTGGCCAGTGGTACGACAATGCCTCCCAACAGCTCAAAGAGCTACCCATTTATCAAGAGCTTGGTGAACACCACAAAATGGTGCATGCAAAAATTATTGAGGTTCTTAATCTTCACAGTAAAAATGATGCAAAGAGTGCCACGGGTAAACTTGAAGAGTTTGAAACTGTACGCAAGAAACTGTTTTCAGATCTCGACAAACTCTACCTGGGCTAATACGAAGACTTATGCCGTCCACAGATGGCTGTTATTCATATCCGACTGGTCGCCTCTCGGAATTAGATTGAATATTACCAGATAATAGATGTAGTTTCTCTCACTTCCCAATTGAGAAATGGTTTCGCATGTGGATCGCCCGTCACAATACAGTTCCAGGAAGTTCTGTTCAAACCACTGCAGCTGTGGTTAAATTAGTGGAAAGTTTTTTCTCCACCTTAACCAAGGAAGATTGTGATGAATAATAAAATCCGGAAAAGTTTTTCTGTTTTGGGCTCTATTCTCGCCGCCGTCATTCTACTTCTACTTACCCCTGATAGAAGCCAGGCAAACATCGGTGAACAGCAATTATCCAGAATACACTCTTCGATACAATCCCTCCAGATTCCCTTTATTGCCAACAAAGGGCAGATGCATACAGATGTAGCTTTTGCTGCCAGGACACTTGACGGCACTTTGTTTGTTACCGGTGAAGGCGACCTTGTTTATTCGTTTTCCGGAACCACCCAAGGTACCTCAGGCAGACAGCAAATTGTTCTCAGCGAACAGCTGGTCAATGCTCAGGTAGAAGCTGTTGCCGGTCTCCATCCCTCCACAACTCAGGTACACTATTTTAAGGGAAACCACGCAGACAAATGGCTTACCGATGCCAGGACATACACCACTGTCAGCCTTGGTGATGTTTATAGGGGCATTGAACTGCAACTAAAAGCATACGGAAACAATGTTGAAAAACTCTTTTACATTGCCCCTGGTGCCGCCCCCGAGCAGATACAACTCGAAATTTCCGGAGCCGACTCTCTGCAGGTTAATAATCAGGGGCAACTGGTCCTGGCAACAGAGTCTGGCGCCATCGCTTTTACCAGACCTGTTGCCTGGCAGGACATTAATGGTGTCCGGATTCCTGTCAGTGCTGAATACAAGATACTTGCCTCTGCTGGACAGAGAAATAAATACACCTTTACAATTGGTTCCTATGATTCGACATATACTCTCATCATTGACCCACTTCTTGCTTCAACGGTTTTTGGCAGCAGTAGTGATGATACCAGTCATGCAATTGGATTGGATTCACAGGGCAATGTTTACATAACCGGAGAGACCGCTTCCACAACTTTTCCGGTTGAGGGATACGACAGCAGCTACAACGGCGGTGACAGAGATGTATTTGTCTCAAAGTTTTCTGCCGATTTAACAACATTACTGGCATCAACTTTTATAGGAGGTACCTATACAGACAGCAGCTTTTCTCTGGCCATTGACGCCTCTGACACTGTCTATATAACGGGCTCGACCGCCTCACCCGATTTTCCGGCGACCATTAATGATACTGTTTTCAACAACGATACCAATAATAGTTTCACAGATGTATTTGTCACCAGACTCTCTTCAGATCTCGACACCCTGCTCGCCTCTACTTTTATAGGAGGAGTCAACAGTGACGAAGGCTTTGATCTTGGCATCTTGGACGGAGATATCTATGTGACCGGGTATACATCCTCCCCCGATTTCCCAACCACTGCTATGGCCTACGATCAAGTCCATGATGCGCATCAGGATATTTTTATTACCAGACTGCCAGCCACTCTATCAACACTTACGGCCTCCACCCTTCTCGGTGGACTTGGCTATGATTATGGCAACGCCTTGACCTTTGACTCACAGGGCTATTTATTTATTACAGGCAGTACCACATCATCCGACTTTCCTTCAACCACCGGCCTTGATCCCATTTTTGGAAACGGCGCCCAGGTCATGGTTGCCAAACTTCCCTCAGACCTTTCTGCACTCACTGCCGCATCGGTTATCAGTGGAGGGGGGACAACAGACAGCAGCCGGTGTATCGCTATTGATTCATCGGACAACATCTACATTAGTGGGTCAACGAATTCATCCAACTTCCCGACAACATCAGGGGCCTACGATAGAATCGCTGCCTCTTTTGAAGTCTTTGTTACCAAATTCAACAATACTCTGAATACTATCATGGCCTCCACCTTTCTGGGCGGCGGCAGTTGGGATCAGGGCTATTCTCTCCTCCTTGACAGTTCCAACAATGTCTACATCACCGGGTATACAAATACCGAAGACTTTCCCACTTCACCTCTAGGCTATGACAAAACTCACAATGGCTGGGACGATGTTTTTATAAGCAAACTCTCACCCGATCTGTCCAGCCTTCTGGCATCAACTTTTCTTGGCACAAATGGTAATGACTGGGGCTATTCCATGATCCGTGACAGCTCAGGAAATATTTATGTGACGGGAGTTACCGGAAGAAACTCCAATGACATTCCATTTCCCACCACCGTCGGTGCCTATAATACAGGCTGGCCCGGCCTCAAAGATGTTTTTATTTCACGACTCAGTCCGGATCTTTCAGGTCCCAGCCTACAGTTTGAGGCGGCAAATTACACCATCTCTGAAGCTGAGTCACTGGCCACAATCACTGTGAGCCGCTTTGGTGGCGGTGCTGGCGCAGTATCAGTTGTCTATAGCACCAGTGACGGGAGTGCCACAGAGGACAGCGATTATTCTGCAAGCAGCGGAATCCTCAACTGGGCCGATGGTGACTCAAGCAGCAAGACATTCACCGTACCAATCCTGCAGGATAGCGAGGTTGAAGGTGGGGAGACAGTTATCCTGAGCCTCAGCAATCCAGTAGGTATCCCTCTTGCTTCACCTCAGACAGCCGCCCTTAATATTATCGATGATGAATCGCCAGGTACCCTGCAATTCAGTTCACCATTCTTCAGTGTAACTGAAGACGAGACAACGGCCACAATGACAGTTACCCGCAGCAACGGCAGTGACGGCGTAGTGACTGTAGAGTATGCCACCACAGACGACACAGCTGTTGCCGGGGCCGATTACACAGCAAAGAGCGGAGTGCTGACCTGGGCAAATGGAGACATCAGCAGCAAAAGCATTACAATTGATATCAGTAACAACTCTTTCCTGGATGGTGATAAAACATTACAGCTCTCTCTGGAAGGTCCTACTGGTTCCGTGCTCATAGGAACTTTTGCCACAACAATTTTGACCATTCTGGATGATGAGAGGGCCGGATCCCTGCAATTTAGTCAGGAGAGTTTTCCGGTAACAGAAAATATCGGGCAGGTACTTATTACTGTTAGCCGGACTGGCGGCAGTGATGGAGCCGTCTCTGTTGAATATTTCACTTTGGATGACACGGCCATAGACGATAGCGACTATTCTGCAAAGTCGGGAGTTCTAAGCTGGGCAGCGGGTGATACTGCTGACAAAAGCTTTTTTGTTACTATCATTGACAGTATCGAGATAGAGGGAGAGGAAAAAGTGACCCTCACCCTGCACAACCAGACAGGATCTGCCACCCTTGGTCTATACAATGTGGCAAATATCAATATAGTCGATGACGATGGACCCGTTATCCCGGACTCACTGCAGTTCAGCATGTCTACTTACACTGTTTCCGAAGACAATCCACAGGCAACCATAACAGTAACCCGAACAGGTTCCACCGCGCTGCCAGTCTCTGTACACTACGCTACCAGTAATGGTACGGCAGTATCCGGGGTTGACTATGTAGACAGCAGCGGAACACTTAACTGGGGTGCTTATGATTCTGCCAACAAGATATTTACAGTTGCAATTACTGACGACGCCAATGACGAACACAACGAGACTGTAACTCTGACTCTCAGCACCCCCACAGGTGGTGCGATTACAGGGGCAACAAATCCTGCCACCTTAACTATTCTTGACAATGATACCCTTGTGCAAAATGGAACCATTCAATTTGATGTTCCTCTTTACTCCGTGTGGGAAAACGACGGTTCTTTCGATGTCACAGTTTTTCGTGTGAACGGCAGTGATGGAGCAGTATCTGCAAATTTTGCCACATCTGACAACACGGCCGTTGTTGGGGGAGATTATGATGAAATAAGTGGCACCCTGGAATGGACTGACGGTGACAGCAGCTACAAAACATTTACAATCCAGATTATTGACGATACGGAATGGGAGGGGGATGAGCTGGTCAACCTGACTCTCAGCACTCCTGCTGGAGGTGCTGTATTAGGTGCACAATCAACTGCACAGCTGAAAATCATGGAAAACGACCCATCCACACAGGCTGGAACTCTGCAGTTCAGTGCTTCTCAGTATATAATCAATGAAACAGCTGCGGAAATCACAGTTACAGTAATCCGCAACGAGGGCAGCAGCGGATTTATCCAGGTCGACTTTGCCACCAGTAACGGCACGGCAGTCATTGGCGGAGATTATGATGAAATGAGTGGCAGCCTTGAATGGGAGGACGGTGATGCAGCAGACAAGACTTTTGTCATTTACATTCTTGATGATTCTGAAGAAGAGGGTGACGAAACGGTGTACTTAACCCTAAGCAACCCAATCGGTGGAGCGATTCTTGGGATTCCATCTTCGGCAATATTGACAATCCTGGACGACGAAACTGCTCACCTGCAGCCATTTTCATGGAATTTGTTTTTGCCGGCTATACTATGGGAAGCCCGATAACAGACAATTAAGTATGCTGTTTTTTTTATGAAGGGATCATTGTAACAATAATAAAAGAAGACACAGGCACAAGACAATATACGACAGCCCTACCACCTTCCACCGTCCCATAATTTTTTCTACACGGCGCAGAGGGGGAACAAGCCTGCGCAAAAAAATAATGAGCCTGTCCTGTTGACGATCTTTTTCTTCTTCCTCCAGTACACTCGTTACCCTGTTCACAAGCGTATCAAAAACAGTTTTCTTCTTTGTCTCACCCGCTGGCCCTACTTTCCTCCAGCTGATTCTCTGCCAGACAAAAAACAGAAGAGAAGCAGCTGCGATGGGCCACAAACCCTGGAGAATCTTTGTTCCGACAAGAGAGTGGCCAGCAAAATCACTGGCCCCAGGCCACAGCCAGAGAGATACAGCGACACCAAGCCAACTGAGAGCAAAAATTACCCTGCTCATATTGGCACCATCCTTCTCACTTCCTCTACCACGCCTGATCACAGCCATAAAGTGAAACATAAGTAGACTTGTCCCCATTGCTGTTACAGGCAGAAAAAACACACTCAAATCAGACCAGGGTGCACCTATATTGAAGGTAAGTTCCTTAAACGCTGTTTTAGCAATTGCGCCGCTGGTAAACGGTAGCCCTGCCAGAGCCAGGGCCGGAAGGAGAATGGCAGCCAACTGTAGATTGGACACCGTCTTCCCCTGTCGCTGAACAATATCACAGGCAAAGAAGAGACTGCTTTTTGCAAGGGAATGGTGTACGACATAGACAGTGAGAACAGGTAAAGCAAGGAGTCCTGCTTCCTGACTCAAAAGCCCCAGTCCGAAAATCACAGTAACCAGCCCCATCTGGCTGATACTTGATGCACCAAGTACAGCACCAGCCTGTTTTTTTGTCAGGCCAATAATAACCCCGTATACTGCCGCCATGGCACCCATCACAATAAACAACAGTGCCCCCCATGGACAGGATATCTGCCCAGGGGGAAGAAAACGCAACCAGCCCAGAATACCCGCGTTGACCATGGATCCGGCAAGGGCGGCAGCTGCTGAAATAGGCGTGGTCTGGTAGGCAGGAACCATCCAGCCATGGAGCGGCAGGGCCCCGATCTTCACCCCAAAGCCGATAAAGAGCAGAATAAGCGTCAAAGTATGATATGAGGCCCCTCCTATATTTTCCAGAGCCAGGCTGCCACTCCCATAGGCAAGAATAAGCAGAGCAGTGAATAAGGCCACTTCCCCAATCATCACCAGAAAAAGATAGAGGCGCCCTGCACTCCTGGCATCAGCATTCCCCCTATGGATCACCAGACCATAGGCAGCAAAACTCATCATGGCAAAAAAGAGATAATAGCCAAGCATACCCTGGGCGAGGATAAGGCCGAAGTTTCCGGCCATGGCGGTCAGGAAAAACAGAGAGAAACGGGCCTGATTTTTGTCATCCTGCATCAGACTGCGGCTGCTGAAGCTGGCCAGTAACCAGACAAAAGCAGCAAGTGCAAGAAAAACCCTGCCGGTTTCATCAAGCCCCATGCGCCCCCCCATAAAGAACCAGGCCACTTCCACAATCACATCACCGGGCCCTGTTAAGGCAACGATAATAGCTGGCACAGTTGCCCAGGGAAGGAAGTGATAAACGCTCTTCTTCAGCGGTGTGCAGCATAATGATGCCATAATCAGAGGGGTCCCTGCCGCAAGGGATAGAATAAAAGGGTACAGCATGGTCTGCAGTTCAGCAGAAATCATAGACTATACCCCCTGACAATAAAGCGGACCCAGGCCAGTGGACTGATCTGGGCATTGGCCACCAAACCTGCAATCAGGACGACAAAGGCCGTGATAAGGGGAGGTACGAGGAGCATCAAACGGGTCTCAAAACGGCCGCTGTACATCTCATCAGGCCATGCCCCCTGCTGCTCAGCAAACCATGCCCTGATCAGAATGGGCAAAAAATACCAGCCATTCAAGAGACTGCTCACCACAAGTACCAGCAGCAGCCACCAGTTCCCGCCGGCCAGCCCGCCGAGCCCGAGATACCACTTGGAGACAAAACCGATGGTCGGCGGGATGCCGATCATGCCAAGGGCAGCCACAGTAAATGCCGCCATGGTAAGAGGCATCCGCCGGGCCACCCCGTTCATCTCACTGATACGATGGATGCCAAGTGTTTCCGCCAGGTTTCCTGCACAGAAAAACAGGGTAATTTTCATCACCCCCTGGTGAACGAGATGGACAAGGCCTCCGATCACTGCCAGAGGCTGATCAACCATACTCATCCCAAGCGCAATATAGGAGACCTGACTGATCGTAGAAAAGGCAAGTCGGCGTTTAAGATCATCCTGCTGCAGAGCACGGATCGATCCGTAGAGAATAGTGATGGTGGCCGCACCAGCAAGCAGTGGAAGAACCCCTAAGAGAAGTAGATTCTGCGCCCCATACACATCAAGGACAATCCGAATAATGCCAAAAGCCCCGGCCTTGACCACGGCCACAGCATGGAGAAGGGCACTCACAGGCGCAGGGGCCACCATGGCCTGGGGCAGCCAGCCGTGCAGAGGAACAAGGGCGGCCTTAACCCCGACGCCGATTATCAACAGGACAAAAATAAGAGCCAGGACCGTGCCGTTACTGTCAAGATACGATGAAGAAAAACCTGCTGCTGAAAAATCCACAGGGCCGACAATAGACTGCAGCCAGACAACAGCAACAAGAAATACAGCCCCACCGCCGAAGGCATAGATAAGATAATTGCGCCCGGCCCGTAGGGATTTTTCAGTCCCGCGATGGATGACCAGCGGATAGGTGGTGAGTGTGAGCATCTCATAAAAGAGAAGAAATGTAACCAGATTACCCGCCAGAGCAATACCAATGGTCACGGTCACGCAGAGGCTGAAATAGCCGAAAAAATGACTGCGGTTTGGTGAGCCCTCAAGATAGCCAACGGCATAGATGGTGGTCAGCAGCCAGAGCACACTGGAGAGAGTGGCAAACAGAGCTGAGAGCGGATCACCATTTAAGAGAATCTCCACCCCGGGGATAAGCGGAATCCGAATTTCAAATAGATGGCCATAATAAATCCCCACATTCAAGAGAAGAACCAGAGAAATCTTGACTATTGAGCCACAGAGGTTGAGAAATGTACGCAGACGGTGTTTCTCCTCCGGCAGACAAAAGATAATAATGCCAGGGATAAAAGAACTGAGCAGGATAGAGACCAGGAGGAGTTGTCCAGAGTTCATACCATCCCCCCGGAAAGAATCTGGACCAGTCCAATGCTCCCCTGCGAGAGAATGCGCAGGGGCCATGGGGCAAGAAGACCAAGGAAGAGAGCAATCAAGGCAAGGATCAGGGCTGGCCACTCCAGAAGTGGAGAGAGCGCTACAGTCTGTTTTCCTGAACTCCCTTCAGAGTTAACAAAGAAGCGCGACATCACCCTGAACACATACACCATTGCCAGTAGACTGCCGGTCATGATCACCAGAGCCCACCACCATTGTGCCGATGCAAAAGAAGCACTGAGCAACATCCATTTGGCAATAAAGGCACCCGATGGCGGCAGCCCCATAAGACTGACTCCGGCAATACCATAGGCAAAAACAGTAACCGGCAGACTGGATCGCACCCCATCCAGATCTTTAATCCGGTCATGGCCGAGATGCAGATAAACTGAACCGGCGGCCATAAACATAGCAGATTTTGCACAGGCATGGGTCAGGGCCATAAAAATCACAATGGACCAGATATGTGTCCCCTCCACTACCCTGCTCAGTGGAAAGGCGACAAAGAGATAACCAAGCTGGGAAACTGTGGAATAGGCCACCATCAGCTTTAATCTGTGCTGGCGGATAGCCTGCATCGCACCCCAGAGTATTGCAATGGCTCCCAATGTTCCCATAAAGTTCAACGCAGCTGTAGTTACGATGGGGGCAAAGACTTCAAACCAGAAGCGAAACAACAAATAAAAGGATCCTTTGACCACCAGGGCAGAGAGAATCACACTTACAGGGGCCAGGGCATTGGCATGGGCCGGGGGCAGCCAGAAATGGAGTGGCACCAGAGCTGTCTTCAACAACAGTCCGACACTGAGGAGAGCCAAAGCAGCACGCATGGCCGAGCCGTTTCCAGCAAGATCTCGCAACAAATCAAGGTCCAGCACCCCGCAGGAACGATAGACAAATACGATACCCAGGAGATAGGTGATTGATCCCAGAAGACTGACTAGCAGATATCGAAAAGAAGCCCGCTGAGATGCAGGTTTTCCAGAGAGAGCCGCCAGCGACGCAGCTGAAATACCTATGATTTCAAGGGTGACATAGAGATTAAAGATATCACTGGCAAGAAAGAGGCCATTCAGGCCGGCTAGCAGCAACAGCCAAAGTGGCCAGAAATAGCGTTGCTGTTGTCGATGACGGCCTGCGCGCAGCGGATCAGAAATGCGGTAGGAAAAATACCCCCTGGCATACAGAGTAACAGCAAGGCCTGTGACTGCTGTCATCAGCAGCATAAGTAGAGCAGGCCCATCAGTTCTCAGACTTATACCCAGCGGAGGCTGCCATCCCCCGATCTGACACCGCATGGGACCAAAGAGAAGGAGTTGTCTGACAAGAAGACAGACGACAAAAAGATTGGCAAGGACAGCGAGCAGTGCAATAACAAAGGTTCTGCGGCTCAACAGAAAACAGAACAGACCTGCGATAAGGGGCAGAGCAACAGGGACAATCATCCACGAAGGAGTGTCTGCTGCAAAAAGAATCATCTCCTGGATTCCTTTGTCCCCTGAGACCGTTTTCGTTCCCTTAACAGATCGACATTTGATGTCTCCTGCACACGACAGGCAAGGATAAGGGCAAGTGCCGTGACACTCACAGAGACCACAATGCCAGTCAAGACCATGGCATGTGGTACGGGATCAACTTCTCCTTGCCCCAGGGGAATGTAGGCAGTGGCAATCAGGATAAGAAAGACTCCGGTTGCCATAACATTGACGGCCAGAATCTTGCGCAACGGATGAGAGTGAACAATCAGGGTAAAAAAACCCATTCCAAAGAGTATCAGACCGGTCAAACTGTAGAGCAGGGTGGTGATCATGGCGTGTCTCCACTTTGCACATCATCCCCGGGACGCCCCCCTGCAAAAAGCAGGGCCAGAGTCAGGCCGATGGAGAGTGCACAGGCTGTCTCAATAAGAAGAATCAACCAGCCGGCTGTTCCTTCGGGATACTCCAGTAGTCCACCGGTCCAAAAGAGACAGGAAAGCGCAATCCCTGTAAATATCAATGGTCCCAGAACCAGACCGATACGAAGAACAGAGGCAGGCACAGCAGCCAACCAGTTTATCTCACTCACCAGGAGGAGAACACCAGCTGCTCCCAGGAGAGCACCACCCTGAAAGGCCCCTCCTGCCAGATGGCTCCCCTGCCACACCAGATAAGCCGCAACAAGACACATAACAGGGGCAATCAAACGGACGACTCCCATCTGTACCGGGCTTATATCAGTTTGCACATTGGCCGCCGGGACTTTTGTCAGAGACCAGACACCGATTACGGCAAGCAGCAGAACCATAACCTCCAATAGGGTGTCATACCCACGGAAGTTGAGCAGCACTGCGGTCACCGGGCTTTCCACGCCGCTCTGCTCCTGCAAGGAGGCAACAGCAGCTGCAAGCCCACGGGTAGACGCAGGAAAACTGCAGAGAATAGTGCCAAGCAATGCAATCAATGAGAAAACAAGGAAGAAAAATAGCAGCTGAAAACCATCAAACCGCCTGTTTCTGTTCCGGGTCTGTCCCCTGATCTCCTTTTCTGTTCTCGTCACTGTCAAG
>JAOZKX010000280.1 GCA_029935135.1 Desulfocapsa sp. | reverse complement strand
TACATATTCTTATGCACTATATTCTGACCAAACCTCTGCAGCGTTTTAATGAGGGGCTGGAGGAAATAGCAGGAGGGGACTATTCAACACGACTACTGCCGGTAGCGCATACGGATTTGAATAATTCTGTAATGGCCGTTAATTGTATGGCGGAGCATGTGGCCCATGTTGTCGGTGAGCTTTCTTTAACCCGCGACTTTCTCACAAATGTTCTTAACTCCATGCCCTCTGTAATGATAGGTGTGGATCAGGATTGTTGCATTACAGATTTAAATCGTGCCGCCCTTCTTAGCCTCAGTACAGAGGACAGGGAGTATACTCTGGAAGAGTGTCGAGGCAAACAATTTGCCGATGTTTTTAAGAATCTTGAGGAAAAAACCTTTCAGATTATTCACCAGGCAATCGATGAGAATAGAACAATAAGTACAGAGAAAAAATGTCAACTTTTGGGTCATCAGCGATATGGTGAAGTTACTGTGTTTCCATTGTATGGATCTTCCCATACCGGTGCAGTGATCCGTATTGATGATATAACTGAAAGGATGCGCCTGCATGAGGTAATGATACAGACAGAGAAAATGATGTCAGTCGGTGGGCTTGGTGCCGGAATGGCGCATGAGATTAATAACCCCCTGGGGGGCATTCTCCAGGCCACGCAGAACATTGAACGAAGGTTTTCTTCCGAACTGGGAGCCAATAAAGATGCTGCTGCAAAGCATGGAATGAGTATGGAGGCACTTCAGGCCTATCTCCAGGACAGGCAGATTTACCCCATGCTGTCAGGGATTCGTGAGGCAGGGTCTCGAGCTGCCGAGATTGTACAAAATATGCTGCAATTTTCCAGGCGTAATGATTCCCATATGGAGATAAATCCACTGGTCGATATTCTGGAAAGATCAATAGAGCTCGCTGGAAACGATTATGATTTAAAGCGTAAGTACGATTTTAAAAATGTTTCCATTGTCAGAAAATATCAGCCTGATATTCAATTGCTTTGTGTCAGAACGGAGCTCGAGCAGGTATTTTTGAATCTCCTTAAAAATGCTGCCCAGAGTTTTGAGTCCAGCAATGGAGGCAGTGCGAAACATCCGGAGATTGTTGTTATCTCCACTGTTGATGATGAGTATGTTACTGTGCAGGTTATTGATAATGGGCCTGGAATTGACGAGGAGAGCAAGAAAAGAATATTTGAGCCGTTTTATACCACCAAAAAAGTTGGAGAAGGGACCGGGCTCGGACTTGCCGTATCCTTTTTTATTGTTGTTGATCAGCACAACGGCTCTTTGACTGTTGATTCCACGCTGGGTGAGGGGACTGTATTTACTGTGAAGATTCCGGTGAGATAGGTTCCGATAGATTCTTTTTTGTCAGATTTGCAAAATCCACTGCTGGTTCCTGTAGGTAGAGTTGCTTTTCTTTCCAATATTTTTTGTCTGCTCTAATTCCCAGAAATTGATTCATCGTGAAGAGACTGTCCGGTGCGACGGATTTAACCACCTTGCGGAATAGGATAGATATGCACAGGGCTTAGGGCTTGAGGGTGATTGTGTTTTAATTTCCTGCTTGTTGAAAGAGAAAACTGTCTGGAACTAAGGAATAATAGGTGAATATACCTATAGGAAAAAAAGTTATATTGTGTTTTAATGAATGCTTGTTCATTTGTGAGAAGGTGAGGAGATTTTGGAAGACATCTTTAGAGATTTTACTGAATCATCCTCCTTCAACTATCTTGAACTGTTATAGTTATAATTCTGTGTAGTAAACTTAAATGTGCGTTTTTATTAATTGAATTTAAAAGGAAATGAACATGAAAATGAAAGGTTTGTTTGTTGTATGCTTAATTGCTGGTTTTTCTTTTTTGTCATCCCTCCCGGCAAATGCTGGCGCCATTCGTCCCGGCCTATTTACTGACGCGGTCCTTCCTGCCAATGATGATGGCTCAACAGGAGCGATTCCTTTGGGATTTACTGCGGATTTTTTTGGTGTTCTCTATTCATCCGTCTATGTGAACAACAATGGTAATATTACTTTTGACAGTAGGCAAAGTACTTATACACCATATCCGTTGATGACTACCAATCGTGCAATTATAGCTCCTTTTTTTGCTGATGTTGATACTAGAAACTCGTGGGTAGTCACCTATGCATATGGAATAGTTGACGGCAGGTTTGCTTTTGGCGTGAATTGGGTCAATGTTGGATATTACGCTTCTCACAATGCTCCCTTGAATAGCTTTCAATTGGTTTTGATTGATCGTTCGGACAGGCGTCCGGGTGATTTTGATGTGGAATTCAACTATGACCATATTGGCTGGGAAACCGGTGATGCGAGTGGTGGGGTAGGTGGTTTTGGAGGATCATCAGCTCGAGTTGGTTTCTCAAACGGGACCGGGGAAAATGCTACATCTTATGAGATGCCCGGATCAGCTGTTAACGGGGCTTTTCTTGATGGAGGACCCAACGCACTTATCTATCATAAAGCGAACTCCAGTGTCCTGGGCCGATACATTTTCTATGCGAAGAATGGTAATATTTCCACAGCAAAACTTATCCCAATATACCTGATTTTATTAAGCCCTGATGAAGAGGAAGTGCTCAGGAAATCGAGTTCTACTTCTGTAGACAATATCATTCTTGAAGAGACAAGTAGTACGGATGAGACGACTATTATTGTTCCACTTATGAGGTAGTCTTACTCTCAGCCCCCTGTTGCATTCGTATCGAACGAATGGATTTCGTTCATATGGTATTGCACCAGGGGGACTATTTTTTTAAGAGATTCGCTACTTTTTCTCTGCAGCGTCTGGATTTACAAGAGCCGCCGCCAATCCCTGTAATTCCTGCTATTTCCTCATAACTATCAGCACCAGCCTCTATCGCTTCAAGGATCCTGTATAATTTAATCCCCTTACAGATGCATCCTGGTTTTACGCGGGCAAGTAGTTCCTCTTCTGTCATGATGTCTCCCCTGGTTTACGAAAATAGTGATAGATAACCGTGGCAAGTTCTGGGCCGATCCCCTTTACGGAAGAGAGCTCCTCAAGTTCTGCTTCCCGGATCCGTTTTACACTACCCAGTCTTTTCAATAATCGTTTTTTTCTGTCTACTCCGATCCCTGGAATTTGATCCAGTGTTGAGGTCATGGCAGCCTTATTACGTAATTTGCGGTGAAATGTGACTCCGAAGCGATGGGATTCATCTCGAATGCGAATCAGGTAGAGTAGAACCGGATTATGGGACTGGAGGACTATTGGGTTTTTTCTTCCAGGTTTGTAGAGTTTTTCCCCTTCACTTTCTTTTTCTTTGGCGATGCCAATCCAGTCCAGATCATTTTGGATGCCAAATTCCTCTGCTACACGCCTGGCAATGTTCAGTTGTCCCTTTCCGCCGTCAACCATAAAGAGATCTGGGAGATTGTTTTCAGCAATGCCCTTTGCAAAACGCCTGCGCAATACTTCATCCATCATGGCATAATCATCGGGGCCGGCAACTGTTTTAATTTTGTAATGTCTGTAAGAGGATAGTGCCGGATCACTTTTTGCAAAACAGACCAGGGAACCAACCGCTTCCTTGCCGCTGGTGTTAGAAATATCCAGACATTCGATGCGTTCCGGACTGTTCTCAAGGTGCAGCAGGCGCACCATTGAAGCAGAAAGTCCCTGCCAACTGCGTTCCTCCTTTTCTTTTTCATCAAAAAGATGGGCAGCATTGGCATTTGCCATGTCCGTCAGTTTCACTCGATCACCTCGCTGCGGGACAATCAGCTGCACTTGAGTATGACTTAATTCTGAAAAATGCTCAGTAAGCAGTTCACTGTCATGAATGGCGAATGGGATGACCT
>JAOZKX010000279.1 GCA_029935135.1 Desulfocapsa sp. | reverse complement strand
AGCACAGACAATAAATAGATATGCACTTCCTGAGAAATCACCTAGCTCCTTAAAAAAACATTTCACCTTACTAAGGGTTTGTAGGAAAATAACATGGCTGACATCGGAGTCTCGTTCCTCGCTTATCTGCGCTTAGGTTCGGGTTAGATTTGGATATGACGATTGAGCAAAACCGCAGGCATAGCTGCGCTACGATGAAGATTTTGTGATTGAGTCATATTCAAAGATGACCTGAAGATAAGATGCAAGATTGGTCATGTTATTTTTTTACAGACCCTAAGTACATTTTTCACACATAAAAGTAGTTGCTTGGAAAATACAACAATATATTTTCAATAAAAGATTCTATTTTATATTTTTTTACCATACAATATAATCTTGGTAAGAGAAGGTCTTATCAAGACATCCCAAACAACAGCTATAGGAGAACATCATGGCAAAGAAGAAAAACAAAAAGAAAGATGAGAAGAAAAAAAGTTGTAAGAAAAAAGCATGTAAAGCCAAAGATGTAAAAAAAGGAAAAAAGAAAGACAAGAAAAGGAAAAAAAATAAAAAGAAGAAATAGTTCATCTTCCCTGTCGTGCAGATTCTTATACCTGTACGACAGGCTATATTCCAATTTACCGTAGATACGGAAAAAAGATCAGCTCCAACCTATCATCGAAAAGCAACGCTCTCCGACACCTCAATAAACGGAAGCCATTGCATTGCTAAGCTCCTGCAGATCAAATGGCTTGCTGATAGCAGCCCTGAAACCATACTTCTCATACTCAGCCATTACAGGATCATTTGAATAGCCACTGGCTACAATAAGGCGTGCTTGAGGATCGATTTGCAGAAGTCTTGCCGCCGCATCTCTGCCTCCCATTCCTCCCGGTATGGTTAAATCCATAATGACAAGATCAACAGGAGTACCACTGTCCCGCAATTCCTGATACCTGTCAATTGCCTGGCCACCATCTATTACCAGAACCGCTTTGTGTCCAAGGGCAACAAGCTGTGCTTCAGCCACAGTCAGGACCATCTCATCGTCATCCATAACCATAACCCGGAGTCCAGGCACAGCTGCCATTGTCTCCGGTTTTTCAACAATGTTCTCAACGATAGAATCCAGGGCAGGAAGATAAAGGGTAAATATGCTTCCTTTCCCGGGGGGCGAATTTACAGTGAGATACCCATCATGCTTTGTCGCAATTGAATGAGAAATGGCCAGCCCCAGCCCGCTTCCTTCTGACTTGGTTGTAAAATATGGATCAAAGACATTGCCTATTATTTCCTTGGCAATTCCACTTCCGCTATCTTCAATAGTGACCCGAACATACTTCCCGCCCACCATCCCCAAGGGAGGCTCGCTTGCAGCATCCTGAACATTCTTACATTGGATCACAACCGTACCGCCTTCAGCCATGGCGTGCCGGGCATTAATAATGATGTTTTGAATCACCTGACTGATCTGTCCGCTATCAACATCAACCATCCAGAGTTGCTCGGAAAAATCGTATGTACAGGCCACCTTACTGCCGCGCAGCACAAAATCAGCAGAATCAGTAATCAATTTCGGCAGAGATGTTTTTTCTTTGACCGGCTCACCACCCTTGGAAAAAGTCAGCAGCTGATCTGTCAATTTTGCCGCACGCCGGGTCGCCTTCCCGGCATCAGCAAGCAAAGCCGCCGTTTTACTATCTTCTTCGGCCACGCGATACCCGGCAAGTTCAATATTGCCAAGGATCGCAGATAAAATATTATTGAAATCATGGGCAATCCCACCCGCAAGAACCCCGACAGATTCCAGTTTTCTGATCTTCAGTAACTCTTCTTCAGTCTTTTTTTCATGGGTTACATCACGAAAAACGAGTACTACGCCGACAATATGACTCTCTTTATCCCGGATTGGAGCACTGCTGTCTGCAATGGTTCGTACGGTTCCATCTTTTGCAATAAGTGCTGTATGGCGCTCCAATCCAGTTATCATCTCAAAATTCAAGACCTGTCGAACCGGATCAGCACACACTTTCTGCGTTTTTTCATTAATGATATTGAAGACTTCAGAAGACATCCTCCCTTCTGCCTCTTTGTTCGTCCAACCGGTCAACTGTTCTGCCACCCTGTTAAGGAAGACAATTTTCCCCTGAATATCTGTGGTAATGACTCCATCACCAATGGAGCGCAGGGTCACACTCAACCGTTCTTTCTCTGCCTGTAATGCTTCCTCGGCCTGTTTTCTCTGGGTAATATCCCGGGCCACGCCACGATAGCCCTGCAAGACACCGTTTTCATCAAAAACCGGCTGACCTGATGTTTCTATCATCACCAGTTGACCATTTTTATGATACTGTGCATGGGAAATAGCCTTAAAGGAAGATCTCTTCTCGACATATCCACCAAACACTTTGCGACTCTGCTTTGCCATCTCTTCCGGCAGAGAATCAAAAACTGATTTCCCCAGCAGTTCATCGGCACTGTAGCCCAATGTCTTTTCCACAGAAGGACTGATATAAGTGCGGATTCCATTCGCATCAAACTCCCACACCCAGTCATTAATTTCCTCAGCCAGGGAACGAAATTTCTCTTCCGAGGCCTCCAGTAATCGTTGTCTATTGGCAATAGCATCAGTCATGGCGTTAAAGGCGACGGCAAGTTCACGAACTTCCTGCGGCCCCTGCACTGCCACCTGCTCGTTAAAATTAGCAGCGGAAACTTCCCGGGCAACATGGATAACAGCGGCTATGGAACGACTCATAAAAGAAGAGAGAAAAAAAGAGATCACACACACCAGCAGCCAGATGGCAATCCCCAGATAGATTACCTTTTGCTGCAATACAGCAAGATCATCTTGCAGATGTTTTGTATTAACCTGCACCCGACACCAGCCCACAGTTGTCCCGGCAATGCGGATGGGAAGAAGATAGTGCATGATCCAGGTATCTACATCAAACCCGCTGTACGCCCCATCCACTGTGTCTGGCACTTTCAAATCAACAACCTGTCCCAGCTGTTCCAGCTGCGATGAGGCAAGAATCACGCGATATCGGTTTAATACCGCCATCGCCTGTATATGTGTCCTGTCACTGTAAGAAAGAGTAAGATCCTGCAATGAACTGAAATTTTCAGTGAGAATATAATCGGTGGATGCCAGCGCCATATCCTGAGCAACGGTCTCTGTGTAGTGCAGCAGGTGATTCATCGCCTCTATTTTGTACTGTTTCGAGATAAGATAAGTGATGGAAACAGTAATAAAAAGAGTCAGCAGAGAGATGGTGACAATAAAAAGAAAGCGGAGACTTGGAGCTGCTGGTTTCATTCCCCTATCGCCTTTTCTGTATTCCTGTGAGATGAAAAAGAAACTTCATGGTCGGACCGTTTTTTTTGTTTCCGCCTGTCTGGATTGATGCAGGAGTTCAAGGTCACTGCTGTTCACCTTTTCGATGCCCCGAATACTGAGATTTTGGAGAATGTCTGCATGTTCAGACTGCTGCTGGGTGATTGCACAAAGAGCATCAGCAATTTTTTTCTGCAGAACAGGATCCATATCAGGCCGCACGGCAAAGGGGAACTGTGGATTTGGCGGTGAGGTATAAATAATCCTCAGCTTATCTTTCACTCGAGCAAAGGCAGGTCGACTCAATGCATCCAGACGAATGGCCCCCGATTCGTCCTGCCCGCTCAGCACAGCATAAATAACAGAATCAAAATCACCTCTAAAGTGGACGGTGAGATCTTGGTCAATATCAATATCTTTTTTCAGCAATGCCATCTTCTGTAACTTATATCCGGTTCTGTCATGCTTATTGACAGCAGCCATACTTTTCCCTCGAAGCTGCTCAATATTCGCCACAGGACTGTCGGCTT
>JAOZKX010000028.1 GCA_029935135.1 Desulfocapsa sp. | reverse complement strand
TGATGGAACCGGAGAGCTGGCAGGCAGTTGTGGATACCAGCCTGAACGGTTTTTATAATATGACCCGTCCGGTCATTGAAAAAATGGTACGAAATCGCAGTGGTGCAGTTGTTTCCATCTCTTCAGCATCTTCTCTATTGCCCAATCGCGGCCAGGCAAATTACGCAGCAGCAAAGGCGGGGCTTAATGCCGCAAGCAGGGTTGTTGCTTCTGAAGTTGCACGGTTGGGGGTGCGGGTAAATGTAGTGGCCCCGGGCCTGATTGAAACCGATATGATTGCAGCAGCCCCCAAAGATCATATTAAAACCCTTATCCCCATGGCCCGCATCGGCAGGCCTGAAGAAATTGCAAAGGCCGTTGCCTTTCTCTGTTCCGATTCTGCCTCCTATATTACCGGCCAGGTGTTGTCTGTTAACGGCGGGATGTGCTGATTATGAAGTGTCTGGCCGCTGTATTCTTCTTTATCCTTCTGTTGCCTGCTTTGCTTCATGGGCAGGAGCAGAAACAAAAAATGCTGATCAGCTCTGTTCGTGCTGATTTTACCCAGGAGAAACATCTTCCTTTTCTGGCAAAACCACTGCTCTCCACCGGGGAATTTGTCTTTCAGGCACCCCAGTCTCTGCGCTGGGAGTATTTTACTCCTCTGCAGACAGTTCTCCTTATGCGGGATGGTCAGGTTCAAAAATTTATCCGTTATGAGGGAAGTTTCAGAGAAGAGCGGGGTATGGGGGTAGATGCTATGCAGGTTGTGCTGCAGGAGATCAGTGGCTGGCTTGACGGCGATATCGGCGACAGCGAAACTTTTATTGTAACAACTTCGCAGGATGACCGTATTGTTCTTAGCCCTAAGGATAAATCATTTGCCCAGTTTATCAATCGCATAGAGTTGCAACTGGCAGATCAGAACGGTCTGATGGAATCGGTAACCCTGTATGAAGGAGAAGGGGAAGAGTCATACACACGGATGACTTTTGTGAACAGTGTCCTAAATGGGGTTATTTCGGCAGAGACATTTCTTAGCCCATGAAAGAGATTCTGTCTGTTGCTTTGCTCTGTTTGCTTGTCTCCTGTGCTGCAGTACCCGAGCGTCTTCCGCAGCTCATGGAGACAAGTGGGAAGGGTGCGGAGGACCAGTTATTCAGGCGTTGTGAACAGTTGTTTGTCCATGGCGATTTTCAAATGGTCCATTCCATTACCTTTAGTCTGGCAAATGGCCACGGTGCCACGGTCATTGGGGTAACCGTTCGTGAAGGTGATACCCTTACATGTGCATTGATGGGAGTGGAAGGGTTTCTATTGTTTGAGGCCGTTTTTGATGGTGAACTCCAGGTCAAAAGAGCATTGCCTCCCTTTGATAAGCTCTCCTTTGCCCGGGGCCTGATGCTGGATGTGCAGACCCTTTTTCTGCTGCCGCAAGGAACAGGCAGTGTTGCCGGAAAGATCATTGACGAGAGCAGGGTGTGCCGCTATCTTGCAGAGGATGAGCGGATAACAGATGTGATTGCCACCATTGATGGTACCGCCCATATCAATATATATAATGGTGCACAGAATAAAATACAGGATATTGTCTTTACTTCATTTATTGAAAATGAAATGGGCAGTATACCTGAGATAATGGAACTGACCACAATGGGCAGTAATGGTTATACCTTAACAATGACACTGATAAGTGCTGAAAAAATATGAAATTTAAATTGATTTACCCCAAATGGGCAAAGCTTCACAGGCAGACAGAATTCCACCTCCCACCCCATGGTCCGGTTGTTTTTGCCGCATCGCTACCCGACTTTGTTGATGTTTCTTTTGTCGATGAGAACCTTGAAGATATCGATTTTGACGAAGAGGTTGATATGGTCGGTATCTCTATGATGCTGACTGTTCAGGTTAAACGCGGTTGGGAAATTGCGGATACCTATCGAAAAAAAGGGGTGAAGGTGATCTTCGGCGGTATTGCCACCATGCTCCATGCAGAAGAAACCATGCTCCATGCGGATTCAGTTTTTCTGGGAGAAGCAGAAAGCAGAATGGAGGGGGTACTAGCAGACTTTCGCAACGGCAAGCTCAAACCATGCTATAACTACATGGACAATCGACCTGATATTTCCCTTGTTGGCCCTGCCCGCCGGGATATTCTTAATCGAGAATTGTATAATTATAAAGGGGTGCAGATGGTCGACCTTGTGCATGCCTCCAGGGGTTGTCGTTTTAACTGTTACCCCTGCGCTGTTTCCTATCTTGGTGGTCGGGATTTCAGGCCGCGTCCAGTGGATCAGGCGGTGGCGGAGATGGCAGGTATCGATAATAATCGTATGTTTATTGTCGATAATTCTCTGGCCCAGGACAGTCAGTGGGAAAAAGATCTCTTTCGGGAGATGATTCCCTTAAAGAAAAAATGGTGCTCGCATCCCATAGAAGATAAACCGGAAATTCTTGATCTGGCAGCACAAGCAGGTGCTTGGTATGTGTATCAGGCAGTGTTTGATACCTCAGATTATATTCGGGAACGAATCAAACGATACCATGATCATGGGATTGGGGTGGAAGGCACCATTCTTCTTGGTCTTGACAGTCACAGTGAAGATTTTATCAAAGAACTGATCGATTTCCTGCTGGATATCGAACTGGATCTTGCCGAGTTTACCGTATTGACCCCATTCCCACACACCAAGGCCTATAAGGAGATGGAGGCGCAGGGCCGAATTCTGTCCACTGACTGGAATGAATTCTCAGCTGACCAGGTGGTGTATCAGCCGAAACAGATGAGCCCAGAGCGTCTGCAGGAGCTTCTCGATTATGCCTGGAATACATTTTATCAGGATGAACCCCAGGAGGTGAAGATGTTTAAACTCTTCAAACAGGTGGTGGGAAAAGAAATGGAAGACGGCACCTTTACTCCAAGAAACAGGGATCTTGCCGGACAGGCTTTTGGTCGGAATGTGCGTTGAGCTAAAGGATGTTGTAGAACGACTGCACCGGGCCCACCATTGCGGGCAGGATTTTGTCCTGCAGGAAACGAGCTATGCTGATGTGTATGCAATGGCTGCGAATTTTGCTGCGCGTTTTAAGGAGCTCGAAGATCCCTCGCTTCCCGTCTGTCTGGCAGCAGAAAACCGGGGTGTTATAGCAGCGGCACTACTCGCTGCATTTGCCACAGGTACCGTGCTGGCAATGCCGCACAGCTTTTCAGCAATGGCTCTTCAGCAAATGCAGGAGGTGACCGGTTATACTGCTGCAATTGTTGATGGACAAATAGAGTTGGCTGCGTCTGTCTCCTCTCTTTTTCCGACTACCGCCGGTGAAGGTGAAGAGCTCAACTTTGCTGATTCATCCCTTGATGCAGACCTGTTAACCTTGTTCACCGGTGGTTCCACCGGTGCTCCCAAGGTATGGTTAAAGACCGCCTCCAATATCTTCACTGAAGCGATCTTTATGGCCGAACAATACGCAATCAGGCGGGAGGATATTGTTGCTGCAACCATCAGTCCCTACCATATTTACGGCCTTCTTTTTTCTGTGCTCATCCCACTTGTTGCCTCTGCAACAGTTGTCGCGGCAACACCGCTCTTTCCGGCAGAGATCGCTGAGCGGGTAGAGGAGGATAGCGTGACCATTTTTGTCAGTGTGCCGGCTCATTATCGCGCCTTGGCCAGTCGGAGATTGGCGCCTTCTCTACGCCTTGCGTTTTCTTCGGCAGGAATGCTTGCAGAAGAGGATGGTAAAGCGTTTTATGACCATAACAGTGTGCCTGTAGTGGAAGTGTATGGTTCTACGGAAACCGGTGGACTGGCAACACGGAACAGATCTCAGGGGGAAAAGGACTTCACCCCGCTTGGTCCGGTACAGTGGCAGATTAAAGAAGGGCGGCTCTTTGTCCAGTCCCCTTTTATTTCCCCTGATGTTCCCGTGAACAAAGATCATTTTTTTCTCTCGAGTGATAAGGTGAAACAGTGTGGTGCGAGCAGTTTTTCACTGCATGGCAGGGCTGATGCCATTACCAAGGTTGGAGGAGAGCGGGTGGATCTTGATGAAATTCGAGATGTTCTGCAGCAGCAGGCGGGTGTGAAAGATTGTGTGGTCCTTTCTCTGCCGGATACCAGCGGAAGAGGAAACAGGATCGCTGCCCTTGTCCAGGGAAATGATATCAATATTACACAGATTAAAAAAGAGCTTCCTGCACTTCTGGAAACAGCTGCTTTTCCTCGAATTATTCAAGAAGTTGCAGAAATACCGACTGGTGCAAATGGGAAGTATGATCGGAAGGCTATTTGTCGTTTGTTGAGTTAGGCAGAATTTTTCTTTACCTTAGCTGTTTTTGTGACATATACTATGAAAATGTGTAACAGATTATAAAGAGGTTTGGGTGGTGTTCCATGCAGGATAACCACCTGTCAATCAGCAGCAGCTCTGTAAAGAGGTCGATTATGGTTAGAAAATTATTGTTTGTTTTATGTGTCATCTGTTTTACTCCTTCTTTTCTTCTGGCTGAAGGAGAGGGTTTTAAGGAGATTACAGCACCTGAAACAAAGGCGATGATGGAAGAGAATGAATCTGCTCTTCTGATCAATGTGCTCAGCGCCCTGGAGTATGAATTACAGCATATTCCCAATTCAATTTCCATTCCCATTGATCAGTTGAAAGGATCGCCGTTATTGCCCAAAGATATGGAGAGGCCCATTATCTTCTACTGTATGGGGCCCAGGTGACCGTACTCACTCCGTGCTGCAAGGTTTGCAGCCAAAAAAGGCTATACCCAGGTGTATCGTTTTACCGGTGGAAATGCAGAGTGGCGCAGTTTCAACTATCCTCAATTTATAAACAACAAATACCGCGACATTAAACCCAAAAAAATCACCCCTAAAAAAGTTACAGAACTCATTGCAGCCCAGGATATTCTACTGATAGATGTGCGTCCCGGGAATTTTACCAAAGGGCCTAATTTTATTAAAGGAGCCTTAAATTTCCCTGTATTGACTTTGACCGGAAGAATTGAAGAGATACCCAGGGATCGTCAAATTATCCTCACGGACTGGACCATGCGCCAATCTCCATTGGCGGCTAAATATTTGTTGGCCAATGGCTTTTCTAATGTCATGGGCGTGTTAAAGGGTGGTATTGTTCGCTGGGAGGCCGAAGGCTATCCGGTTGAAATTAGAGAGGTAAAAGCGAAAGATATTGAATAGTCTCAGATTGCTCTGGTAAAGTGTTTTTTCCTTCGAGCAGAGGAAAAACTGTTTCTTTACCAGAGCCCTATTGATACATGCTCTGTCGCACTCTGATTATGGTACAGCAGTCACTCAAAAACAAGTCACAACAGCCGGGAATTATAAAGAAGCTTCGCTTCACCACTATTGTTCTGGTGGCATTTATTTTTGCAAATGGTGCGTATGCCGTTTACAAGGGAATTCTGGTCTCCAGTGAGCTGGTGTCATCAACGCTTGCAGAACGCCTCTCCAATGCAGAAAGTGTGATTCGCTATGAGCTGATGGAACTTGACATGGTGGGCAGTATTGTCAAAGAACAGGAACAAAAATTTGTAAAGTATCTGGATTTTGATAAGTTACGGCCTATTCAGGTTATGCTGCAGACCATTGCCTCAAAATATACAATGAATAAGGTTTTTTTTCTGGATGAGGATAAGCAGCTTCTGGTTTCAAATACCCAGTCTCCTGACGACATTGTCTACCCAAAGCGTTATCATATCCTCGTCAAAGAGATTGAGCAACCTGCTGATCTCGAGCATATTCCTGCATATTTTTTCTCAAACTCGAAAGCCGACAGACAGCGCTTAAAAGTAAGCAAGGCATATAAAACCTGCATGCAGCTTGTAGTTCCCATAGTGCATGATCTTGGTGATATTTATGGCTATGTGGTGCTTGTTAAATTTGTTGATCATAATGCGGCACTTGCCGGACAACTTGCCACCGCCATTAAGTCTCCCTTTATAATTTTTAACGCTGAGCGTCAGCCTATACTCTCCAGACTGGCAAATACTTCAGATCTCAGTTATCCCAGTAACAGTAAAGTGACCCATAACGGGACCACTTATATGTACCAGATGAAACATATGAACAATCATCTTGGGGAACCCATGGTAGAACTGGCTATTCTACTGGAGCAGACTTTTTTCACAGATCTACGGCGAAACCAGATTTATTCGAATTTTTTCCCTCTTTTTGCCACGATTCTTCTGGCTGCTCTCATCAATTTTATGATGCACCAGTTACGGGTAAATTATGCAGAACTGGATCGTGCCAGGCGGGAAGCAGAATCGGCAAGTGTTGCCAAGAGTGACTTTTTATCAAATATGAGTCATGAAATCCGTACGCCACTGAATGCCATTATAGGTCTTACCGGTCTTGCTTTAAAAACGGATCTGACATTTAAGCAACAGGATTATCTGACAAAGGTCCATTCGTCATCTAATATTCTTCTTGATATTATTAATGACATCCTTGATTTCTCTAAAATTGAAGCCGGAAAACTGACCCTTGAAAAGATCGATTTCAGCTTTAATGAAATTCTCTGCAGTTTGCGAAATATTGCCACTGTCCGGGCAGAAGAAAAAAATGTTGAGCTTATTTTTCAGGTGGCAAGTGATACTCCTGTCAGTCTTGTCGGTGATGGTATGCGTCTGTTTCAGGTCTTGCTGAACCTGACCATTAATGCAGTGAAATTCACAGAATCCGGACATGTGCTCATCAAAACTGAGGTGCTCACACGGGATGACAGTGCTGAACAGGTTGTGATTCGTTTCTCAGTGGAAGATACAGGGATTGGTCTCACAGAGCAGCAGATGGCGATACTCTTTGAATCTTTTACCCAGGCTGACAGCTCAACAACAAGGAAATTTGGTGGTACCGGCTTAGGGCTTGCCATCAGTAGTCATCTTGTGGAGATGATGGGTGGTAAAATAGAGGTGAGTAGTGAACCTGGTCAGGGGACTGTCTTTAGTTTTTCTGCAGGCTTTGGGCTGCAGCCCGGAACATTGACCGGGCATATGCGTTGTCCCGATGATTATCAGAATCTGAAAGTGCTGGTTGTCGATGATAATCAGCTGGCCCGGGAAATCATCAGTGAGACCCTTGGTATGTATTCTTTTGTTGTCAGTCAGGCGGTGTCTGGAGAAGAGGCCATCGAAGTCGTAAAGAAAGCTGAGCTCGAAGGCGATCCCTATGATTTCATTATTATGGATTGGAAGATGGACAATATGGATGGGTTGACCGCATCCAAAGTCATCAAGGAAGAACTGCATGGTGATACTCCGCCGCATATTCTTATGGTAACAGCCTTTGGTTCTGATGAGATCCGTGCCAGTGCAAGAGAGATTGGTATTGAAGAATTCCTGATAAAACCAGTCGACGAGTCCATGCTGCTTGATTCTATCATGAATGTACTGGGCCGCAAAAATGCATTTGCAGTTCCCGCCACTGCCGAAATAGATGATCATGTAAAAGGCTTGAGCAAAATTATTGGGGCAAGAATTCTCCTGGTAGAAGATAACGAGATTAATCAGCAGGTGGCATCCGAATTGTTAAGCAGGGAAGGATTCCATGTTGTTATTGCAGAAAATGGCCAGGAAGCCCTTGAGATGATAAAAAATCCTGTCAGTCATTTTGATGTGGTACTGATGGATATTCAAATGCCTGTGATGGATGGTTACACGGCCACAAAAGAGATTAAAAAACTCTCCGGACAACTCGCGGAAATTCCTGTGATTGCTATGACCGCCCATGCCATGGATACTGAGCGCTCAAGATGTGAGGATGCGGGGATGTGTGGTCATATTGCCAAGCCGATAACACCTCATTTGTTGTATACGACATTGGTCAAATGGATTGATCCAGATGCAATTAGCAGAGAAGCTCCCGGGGTGGTCCTTCTCAGCAAAGTAACAGAACAGTCAACTCCACAGGAACAGCCAGTTATGTCGAAGTCTCAATTACCCGAAACATTAGATGGTTTTGATCTTGAAGAGAGTATTGCCAGGTTTGGTGGAAATGAGGACCTCTATTTACGCTTACTTTCTAAATTTTCTGATAATTATCGGGATGTTCCCCTGGAAATTCAAATTGCCGTTGATAAAGATGATTTTGATCAGGCGCGGAAACTGGCGCATTTGATAAGGGGCTCTTCTGCTAATCTCGGGGCAAAAGAACTCGCTGCTGCCGCTGCTGAACTGGAAAAGGCATTACAGAACAGTGACTCGTCGCAGGTAGAGAGTCTGCTGCAAGGTTTTACTGCTAAAATGCAGGTGATAATTGACAGTATTCGCAGCCTTCAACCTGTCAGTCCAGTTGTTGCGGAACCTGAGGAAGCTACTGTCGAATTATCTGCAGAAATGACCGGACAGATTGTTGTACTTATTGGTGAAATAAAAGACCTTGTCGGCCAGGATTATGCCTTGGCGATAGATAAATTTCCAGAATTACAAGGCAAATTAAAGGGGACGCTGTTTGTTGCCGAAGTTGAGCAGGCACAGGAATACCTGGAGAATTTTGATGAGAATGAGGCAATAGCCAGCTTAAATAGTATTACAGCAAAAATAGGCTCATGAAACCTTCCATTTCTGAAAAAACAATACTGATCGTTGATGATGCTCCTGCAAATATCTATTTATTGATGGAGATCTTAAAAAAAGAGTATGCTACTATTCCGGCGACCAGTGGGAATACAGCTCTGCAGAAAATTGCGGATGGTCTGCAACCTGATCTGATCCTTCTGGATATCATGATGCCTGGGATTGATGGTTATGAAGTGTGTCGACAGTTGAAGGCGGATGAGGGGACGCGGGATATCCCTGTTATTTTTATCTCAGCTGCCACCGATTCACTGCGGGATGCGAAGGCATTCGAGGTTGGGGCTGCTGATTATGTCAGTAAGCCGTTTGAGGCGGCAACAGTAAAGGCACGGGTTAAGCATCAAATCGAATTACGCGCAGCCATACTGGAACTGCAGCGTTTATACCAGGTGGCACTGGATTCTAATCCCATTACTGGACTTCCTGGAAACAACAGTATTCGTAAAACCATCGAGGCGGCTGTAAAAGATGAGTCGTACTCTTTCGTTGTGTATGCTGACCTGGACAATTTTAAGGCCTTTAATGATAAGTATGGTTTTGCCCTTGGCGATGAAATTATTCATTATACCGCCTCTCTCCTGGAGGAATCGTTAGTGCTGCACGGTTCTGCCGATACATTTCTTGGCCATATTGGCGGTGATGATTTTGTTCTTCTCCTTCCCCGTAAGGGATTGCAGAAAACGGTGGATTTTATTCTTCAGCACTTTGATGAGAAAATTGCCTCTTTCTATTCCAGCGAAGATGTTGCCAGAAGATGTATCCAGAGTATCAACCGACAGGGTGAGGTCTGTTCTGTTCCACTGATGTCAATCAGTCTTGGCATTGTGGATCTGCAGTGGTCCAACTATAAGCATTTTATTGAGGTAAATGATGCCTGTGCCCAGGTGAAAAAGAAGGCAAAAGAGATATCCGGTTCCAGCTTCTTCCTTGATCGTCGCAAGAGGGAATCACCTCCTGATACGAAAGACTGAGCATTACAATTCTGCCCTCCCATGAATGTTACCCCCCTTGCCTGCATTGCCGCATACGAAAATCTTTCTGTATGGGCGGCTCTCCTTGATAAGATAAATGTCTTTCCCGTGGCTGACGGAGATACCGGAGCAAATCTCCGCATGAGCCTTGCTCCTCTGCGTGAATGTTCCGCTGATATTGGCCTGGCAGTGAGCCATTTGCGTGGTGTTGGAAATTCAGGAAATATTGCTGTGGCATTTTTCAGGGAATTTTTCCAGACAGATGGCAGAACTTTGGCTGTACGGGCAGAAAAGGCAAGGGACAAGGCCTACAAGTCTCTTGCTGAGCCCTCTCCAGGAACCATGCTGGAGGTTTTTGATGCCCTGGCTCTGCTCCTTGACAGTCAGCAGGAACCGGGGTTTCTTGCTATTCGCAAAGCCTTGCAGGAGTCGGTACTGTCAACGGTGCATCGCCTGCCGGAACTTGCAGAAGCAGGGGTGGTGGATTCGGGGGCCCTTGGCATGTTTGTTTTTTTTGATGGATTTTTTCAGATAATGAGCGGAGAGGAAAGACATGCCACTCCCCTGACAGAACTCTTCGCTGATAGTCTGCAGGTAAGGTCTTCTTTTTTTTCACGGGAAACAAATCACTATTGCGTGGAGGCAGTGCTTTTGCCGCAGCAGCAGTCTTCCGAGATCTTTTCCAGGATTGCAGAACTAGGTGAGAGTGCTGTCGTACAACCGGATGGTGCTGGAATAAAGGTACATCTTCACACCCCTGATCCACTGTGTCTGCGTGAGCAACTCAACACCTTTGGTGAACTTGTGGATTGGTCTGATGAGGCCATGGATCCCATGGTTCAGGATTGGAATAAAAAGAGTTTTTCCCGTAACCGTATCAGGGTGATGAGTGATTCGGCGGCGTCCATTCCCCTTGAACTGGCCAGAACACACGGGGTTCTTCTTCTTGACAGCTATATCCTGGCGGCTGAGCAGATACTCCCGGAAAGTTTGTTTTCTCCTGAAGTGCTGTATGGGCTAATGAATGCAGGGGAGAAAGTCACAACGGCACAGGCCTCCAATGATGAACGGCATCTGCATTATCAGGCAGCATGTGCTCAGTATGAAAAGGTTTTGTATCTCTGTACCGGCTCACATTTTACCGGAAACTTTTCTGCAGCGATGGCCTGGAAAAAAGAATATGATTTAGAAGATCGCCTGCTGGTCATTGATTCCGGGGCTGCATCTGGCAGGTTGGCGATTATGACTATATTGACCTCACGGCTTGCTGAACAGGGTTCTGCTGCAGATGATGTAGTCGCCTATGCCCAGACACTTGTGGAAGAGGTTAAAGAGTTCGTTTTTATAGATGAGTTGAAATACCTGGTTGCAGGGGGAAGAGTTTCCAAAACAAAAGGTTTCTTTGCAGACCTTTTCAATATGAAACCGGTGATCAGTCCCGAAGCCGATGGTGTCAAAAAGTATGGCGTGGTGAAGAATCGAGCGGGCCAGCTGGACTTTGCCTTGAACAAATTGAGTAGTGCCGGCTGCGCTGACCACGATCTGTTTATCTTATTGCAATATTCTGATAACAAGGAGTGGCTGCAGGAAGAGGTGGTAGAAACAATGGCACAGCAATATCCGGATGCTGAGATACTGCTTGTTCCCCTGTCGCTTACCTCCGGGGTACATATGGGGCCCGGTACATGGAGTATGGCCTTTGCCAGGAAAAGGAGATAGATGATTAATCGCAGCAGGGTGGCAATCATTGTTCCGGTGTACAACCATGGCACCCGGATCAGTGTGGTGGTACGGGAAGTCTCTGCCCTCGGTTTTCCGGTTTTTGTGGTCAACGACGGCTCAACAGACAGCACCGCTGAAATGCTCAGTTCTGGGGAGGGTATCACTGTCCTGCAGCATGTGGAAAATATGGGCAAAGGTGCTGCCATACGAACCGGCTTTAAAGAGGCCTGTAAAAGATGTGACTGGGCTGTCACCATCGATGCAGATGGACAGCACAAGGCGGAAGATGTGCAACAGCTGCTTGCTGCTGTCCATTCTGATGAGCGCCCCATTGTGGTGGGGAACCGGCAGGGAATGGAAGGAGAGCATGTACCCTGGACTTCACGCTTTGGACGAAAATTTTCCAATTTCTGGGTGTTTGTTGCCGGTGGACCATGGGTGGATGATTCGCAATCCGGTTTTCGCCTGTACCCGCTTCCTGAATCTCTTGAGCTAAATGTCAAATCTCGACGCTTTCAATTTGAAGTTGAGGTTTTGGTAAAGGCGAATCGACAGGGAATTCCTGTGGTGGAGGCACCGGTGCAGGTGGTCTATCAAAAAGGCGCGGAACGCATTTCTCATTTTCATCCCTGGAAAGATTTCTTGCGTAACTCGATGACCTTCAGTCGCTTGATATTCGGGCGTATCTTTGGAGGATTGAGCGGAAAGTGAATTCCATTTTTTATCAGTTTCTTGTTGCTGTGACCGGGCTCGTGGGAGGCTGGTTTTTTGCCCTTGTCTCACGAATCATTGCCGCTGGTTATTTCCTGTTTTCCGGAAATGCCAGGGAAAGTATTCGTTTCTATGGCAAGCTTTACCCTGAAAAGTCCCCTTTTCAGCATCGTCTTGCTGCTTTTCAGCAGTACCAGAATTTCACCACAATTC
>JAOZKX010000278.1 GCA_029935135.1 Desulfocapsa sp. | reverse complement strand
TTAATCAAGGCCTGCTTTGCTGGTTTGAGTAATCGTTTTATCGCTGGTACAGCATATCGACGGGAACGAAATTCCACAAATTTCATTGTAACCTCCTTAAAAGATAGTTCTTTTAAGGAGGCCAACCGCGATTTTTTATTTATTTGTCAAGGAAATAATGCTCCTATTGGGTGGAAATTTGTTTATTTTTAAACATGCAAAATCCTAACCGGACACTACTGAAAAAAAATAAGGTATAAGAGAAATGCTCTGTCCCAAATGCCAATATCAGCAACATGATCGTAACCAGGAGTGTCTGCGCTGTGGGATAATCTTTGCCAAGTATTATCAACGCCAGCAGCAACAATCTGCAGCTTCTCCCGGTGAAATTGTAACAGACGACTGTTCTCAGAACAGTATCTGGCATCTATTGTTTTTTACCCCTCCCCATGTCAACTATATCTCATTGAGTGGCAGGGTTCTGCTCTATATCGTTCTCATTATTTTAGGGATGAAGTTTATCTTTGCCTCAATTGAGAGTAATTATGCCGGTCACTCTTTTATGCACTTAATAAATCTTCCCTTTCATGAAGCCGGTCATCTGCTGTTTCGACCATTCGGCTCATTTGTGACATCGCTGGGGGGAAGTCTGGGGCAGTTATTGATGCCGCTGATTTGCTTTGGTGTCCTGCTGCTGCAGACCAGAGATACTTTTGGTGCTTCTGTGGCTCTTTGGTGGTTTGGACAGAACTTTTTTGATCTTGCCCCATATATCAATGATGCCAGGGCTGGAGTCTTACCCCTTCTTGGTGGAAATGTCGGCCATTCAGCTCCCTATGGTTTTCACGATTGGGAGTATTTGTTAACAGAGTCTGGTTTATTAGCATATGACCATGTTATCGCCCAAATGTCAGTTGTTGTTGGAACAGGAATAATGCTTATTTCACTGTTATGGGGCGGGGTTTTGTTGTTTCGACAGTACAAAGAGTGCTGAGGTACGATAATGTCCAAGGAATTATCCCTCATTGAGAGGCCGAATATACGGAAGCAATCCTGTCCCTGTCATCTAGTAGAAAAGTCCTTGCAAATAGGGGGGAGACCATATACGGACATAACTGATTTTTAATGATTGTTTACATGCAATTTTCTATCTGGTCACGACTGAGTTGGAGCAGAGAAGTGGAGCCGTCGCAGCCTGCGAGGAACCTGATCTGTTTTCCTTTGCTCAGATAAGGCCCCTGGCCGAAATAGAAATGAAATATATCAGATATGTTTTGGACAAATGTGACGGCAATAAGCAAAAAAGTGCCGCTCTTCTTGGCATTAATCGTAAAACCATCCAGCGAAAGCTGACAGAGTTTCCTACCACAAGGTCCCGGGAAGCAAAATGAGCATCTGACCGATGTCTCTAATTCATAAAAGGTTGTGTAATGGAACAAGAAAAATATGCTGGATATATCAAAACGGAACGAGTCTATATCCTGATCACTCTTTCTCTCCTGATTGGATTTCTGAGTGGGGTGATGCTTGCTGTGTATAAATCACCCGCAGGAAGTGGAGACCAGTCCGTCGCAGTAACTCCTCAGGAGAATGGAAGGCATGATATGACAGCGGTGGAAAGCCAGGTCCTTGCCACTCCAAATGACCCTGGTGCCTGGAGGCATCTGGGGAATGCCTATTTTGATGCCGACCAGCCTGCCAAAGCGATAAAGGCCTATACAAAGGCGCTGGAGCTTGCCCCTGGTAACCCGGATGTGTTGACGGATCTCGGTGTAATGTATCGGCGCAACGACCAGCCGGATCTGGCATTACATGCCTTTGACCAGGCCATCCAGGCCGTTCCCACCCATGAACAGTCCAGGCTCAATAAGGGAGTGGTGCTGCTCTATGACAAAAAAGATAAGGCTCAGGCCCTTCAAGTGTGGGAAGAACTCCTTGCCATAAATCCCATGGCCAAGATCCCCTCCGGACAACTTCTCAGTGATTTTATGGCAGAATTGCAAAAATGAAAAATCAGACTTCCCAAAAGTCTCTTAGCAGTTTTTATTGTCAAATAGATATCGGTGCGATACATATGCTGGGAGGGTAGGCCAATTTGGGCATACCGTGAAGATGCAAGAAATAGAGCCGTATAAAAAAGGAGTTGGAGATGTTACTTCGTTCATTGGCAAAAGATCTGTATGCCAGCCAAAAAGAGGTGGAGATGCTGGGACAGCAACTTGAAAGTACTGTGACGAATGAAGATAAGGAAAAGGTGAAGGAAGATTTGCGCCAGGCAACTGCTGAGCTTTCACAGATTCGCAAGGTGATGGAGGGAAGAAAAGAGCAATCCAGGGCTTCGCTTTATAAGGTGAAATCTCGCTTCTGAGCATATTGGCCTAATCCAAATGGTGAAATCTTCCGATCTGTATTCAATGGGAATTTTATGTCTGTTCCGTTTAATGGTACAAAACATGCATTAACTTAAAATAAGGTGTCTCTCTGCTATTGATTCTTGTATGGTAAAGATGGTGTTGATAAAAATGCGTGTCGGGTTTCCCCTTTTTGTGTTGAGGGAAGTGACAATTACCGGTTCATTTGAGAAAAAACGGTTGTAATAGAAAGAATGAAAGTGAAAAAGAAGGGCCACAGTTTTTATGCCAAACTCAAAATAGGATTGGCTTTAATGGGCGTTATCCCGTTTCTTCTGGCGGTGTATCTGGTCACCAATGAGATCGGAGCGGTCAGTCAGTTGATGATAGTGGGTACTGCCTTTATCCTGTTTAGCATGTTGCTGGGCTTTACCTTTTTACGTCAATCTTCTGATCAGTTGTCAAGACTTGTTGAGGGAACATCCCAGGTTGGCCCAGGAGAGTCATTGGCTCCCTTGCGGCTGAAGGCTGGCGGGGAAGTTGCTGATATAGCAGAAAATTTTAATAGTCTTGTTGGGCAGTTGAATCAGGCAAATCGGGATGTCCAGGATAGGTCAGTTAAACTGCAGGAGTTTGCCAAAAATTTATCCGACTCTTATGAGCTTCTGGAAAGGGATACCAGGCTGCGCAATCACCTCAGTCGCTATGTGGGAAAAGATCTTGTCGAAAAACTTGTTAATTCACAGGATGGTCGCCTGTTAAAGGATGAGCGAAGAATAGTGACAATTATGTTTGCAGACATCCGTTATTTCACTGCAATCTCAGAGCAGATGGAGCCTGAAGAAGTACTAGCCATGTTGAACGAGTATTTCTCTATCATGGTGGAAATTGTTTTCAAGTATGACGGTATGCTCGACAAGCTGGTGGGAGATCAGATTATGGCTGTGTTTGGTCATACATCTAGTGAAGCGAGGGGCGCAAAGTGCGCCGTCCGTGCAGCATTTGAAATGAATAATGCTACTGCTGTACTGATGCGTAAGCGAGCCAAGCAGGGAAAGCCTGTTTTTAAGATTGGCATAGGTATTAACACCGGTACAGCAATTCTTGGTAGTGTCGGCTCTAAGCATCGAAAAGATTATACGGTGATTGGAGACACTGTGAATACGGGTGCTCGTCTTGAAAAAGAGGCCGGAGAACGAGAGGTGGTGGTGGGTGAGCGCACTTATAAGCATTTACCCCAGTCGATCCATGTGGGCAGCAGGCAGTTGGTGCATATGAAAAATCGTACTGAACCCCTTATCTGCTATACATTGGTTGCGCAAAGAAAGTCAGTGACCCATCAGAAGAAAAAGAGGAGGGTGACCTCCTCTGCTAAGGCCATGTCAACACCTATGCTTCGTGAGGCTGTACTGCTTACCTAGGGCCTGTGAAAAAATGACATGGCCAAGCTTGCATCTTAGGTTCGGGTCATCTTTGAATATGACTTAATTACAAAATCCTTATCGTAGCGAAGCTACGCCTGCAGTTTTGCTCAATCGTCCA
>JAOZKX010000277.1 GCA_029935135.1 Desulfocapsa sp. | reverse complement strand
AGAAGATTTATCCTTATTTGTATCAGGCTCATTACCTGGAGCGCCGAGCTCCAAATCCAGATTCATATCCAAGTCGTCAAGATCGCTATCTTCTGTTCCGATTTCTTCCTCTGAAAGATCAATATCATCCAGAGACAAGGAATCTACCTCAATTTCGGTTTTAACGGCATCCCCAAGACCAAGATTCAGGTCAAGGTCTAGATCCATACTGTCCAGGTCCATATCCGGTGTTGCGCTAAGATCTTCGTCTAAATCCAGATCCATCATATCGGATTCAGCTTCCTGGGATGGTGGGGCCAAATCGGAGATATCGGACAATTCATCGGGAACAGCAAAAGATGGCGCAAGCGGATCCTCATCAAGATCCAGAACTGCTTCATCATCAGACTCCAACTGAAATTCATCTCCCTCAAGATCAACACTGTCTGTATCAAAGGCAATACCTTCTTCGTCATCCTCTGCATCGGTAAAAACAAAATCATCTGACTTATCAGCCAACGCATCAAGATCAGGATCTGAGAATTCAAAACTGCTCTCATCAATATCACTATCTTCTACAAACGATTCTGTTTCAAACTCTTCTTCAGCGTCGTCTCGTTTAGGCACACGGAGAAAAGATGGTGCCTCAGCATGATAAGTAGTACCGGCTGACTCACTGGTACCCGTAATATCCTTTTTACATTTCAAGCAGGTTTCCATATGATCAAATGTAATATACCCGCATTTCGGACAACGCATAATCTAGTTCCTCTTTGGGACCTGAAATTTTATTCAACGATGACTAAAAACAAACCACATATCTCAGTATGCACACTTTAAGACAAAGAATCAAGAATTTTTCTATTATACAGGGATGTTGCTGACAAAAGGAGTGTATTTCCCGTCCATTTCACTCCAGCCAATCCATTCCTATATCACACGATGGTGCAGAATGAGTCAAAGCCCCAATGGAGATAATATCCACACCCGTTGCCGCTACCACCGATACGGTATCAATGTTGACACCTCCTGACGCCTCGACAAGGGCCTTACCGTTAATCATGGATACCGCTTCCTTCATACTCTCCAGATCCATGTTGTCGAGCATGATAATATCTGCACCGCACTCCAATGCCTCACGAACCTGTTCCAGGGTATCTGTCTCCACTTCAATCTTGATCGTGTGAGGAACATTCTCCCGCAGAGTCTCAACAGCATTGGTCAGTGAGCCACAGGCTGCAATATGATTGTCTTTAATGAGAACACCATCGCTGAGGTTAAAACGATGATTATATCCGCCTCCCGCACGCACGGCATATTTTTCCAACAGACGCAAGCCCGGTGTCGTTTTACGGGTATCTGTGATGCGAACAGGATAGAGTTTAACCTTTTCCACAAAAGCTGCAGTGAGTGTAGCTATTCCGGAGAGTCGCTGGAGAAGATTCAATGCCACCCGTTCGGCCTTCAGCAGATCGACCACAGGCCCGCTCACTGTGGCAAGGATATCACCGCTGGCAACAGCAGTGCTGTCTGCTGCAATATCAGTTGTCTGAATTTCAGGATTCTGCAGACAAAAGACTTCAGCAGCCACACTCCCGGCACCGGCAACCACAAAAGACTGCCGTGCCACAATCCTGGCACGCCCCTTCTCCTCACTAGAAAAAAGTGCTTCACTGCTGAGATCCCCATGGCCGATATCTTCGGCCAAAAAAGAACGTAGCATGCTGTGCAGTTGAAACTTATCCAATCTCTTCCAACCTCTTTTCCGCTTCATTCACCTTGCCAAGCTTTGCTTCCAGTTCTTCTTTTTTACCCTCTTCCTTGGCAACAATTTCAGCAGGGGCATTGGCGAGGAATTTCTTATTGCCAAGTTTGCCATTTATCTGCTGCAGGGATTTCTCGATTTTCTTCCGTTCACGACCAAGCTTTTCACGCTCCCGATCCACATCAACCAGACCTTTTAAGGGTACAAACAACTCAATATCCTGGTAGATGTAGGTGGCGGCATCTTTGGGTTTCTCGCCTTCCGTGTCTACGGTAAGTGACTGCAGTCTGGTCATATCTGCAACTGAAGAGGAAAAAGAACGAATCAACTCCACCTTGTCGCTATCAGTACAGATGGCAAAAGCATCAATTTTTGCAGAAGGATGCACATCTGCCTCGGAACGAATATTTCGAATTCCAGTGATTACCCCCATCAACAGTTCAATCTGACTCTCCACCACATCATTTTCCCACTGTTTCTGGAGCAGGGGATATTCACTGGTCACAAGCAGTTCACGCTCACCCGGCAACACACTCCAGATTTCTTCAGTCACAAATGGCGTGATCGGATGAATCAGCTTTAGACTGGTTTCCAGGACAAAGAGCAGCACCCCCCGTGCCTGATCCCGCAATTTTTCATCCTTGCTGAACAGGTCCGGCTTGATCCATTCCAGATACCAGTCACAAAACTCATGCCAGATAAACTGATACAATACGGAGGCAGCATCGTTAAAACGATACTCATCCAATGCCCGTCGCACACCTTCAATTGTTTTGGCTGTTCTGCTGAGAATCCACCGGTGCACCAGTGGTAACTCCTGAGGACTGTTGACCACATCAGTTATCGATCTGTCGCATTCCTCAACATGCATAAGAGCAAAGCGGGCAGCATTCCATATCTTGTTAATAAAGAAGCGATAGCCCTCAATTCTGTCCTCATCCAGCTTAATCTCACGCCCCTGGGCCGCAAAGGCAGTAAGGGTAAAACGCATGGCATCAGTTCCATACTGTTCCATAACCACCAGCGGGTCGAGTACATTGCCGGTGGATTTGGACATCTTCTTACCATGTTTGTCACGGACAAGTGCATGCAGATACACATCCTTAAACGGCACCTCACCATCCATAAAATGGAGCCCAAACATCATCATTCTGGCAACCCAGAAAAAGAGGATATCAAAGGAAGTAATCAGGACCGATGTGGGATAAAAGAATTCAAGCTCTTTGGTATCTTCAGGCCAGCCCATGGTGGAAAATGGCCAGAGCGCGGAGGAAAACCAGGTATCCAGAACATCCGTTTCCTGTTCCAGGTTTGTGGATCCGCATTTTGAGCACTTACTTGGATCAGTCGATTCCACCATCAACTCACCGCAATCCTTACAGGTCCAGGCAGGAATACGATGTCCCCACCAGATCTGTCTGGAAATGCACCAGTCCCGAATGTTATCCATCCAGGAGTAATAGGTGTTATACCATGTTTTGGGGTAGATATTGATACGGCCATCTTTTACTGCGGCCACAGCCTTATCAGCAAGGGGACGAACCGAGACGAACCACTGCAGTGAGGTGGTTGGCTCAACCACTGTGGCACAGCGATAGCACTGCCCCACAGCGTGGTCATAATCTTCAATTTCCTCCAGGAAGCCCTGTTCCTTCAGATCTTTTACAATCTGCTTGCGACAGTCAAAGCGATCAAGCCCCTGATAGCTCCCGGCATTCTCGTTCATTACTCCATGGTCATCCATCACCTTCATAACTTCCAGGGAATGACGAAGCCCGATCTCATAATCATCACGATCATGAGCAGGAGTGACCTTCAGAGCACCGGTGCCAAAATCTTTCTGCACATGATGATCAAAAACGACTGGAATAGTGCGTTCTGTAAGAGGCAGTTTTATACCGATATCAGCCAGATGACTGTATCGTTCATCGTCTGGATGAACGGCAACCGCAGTATCACCGAGCATGGTTTCCGGTCTGGTTGTAGCAACCACCACATGCCCAGAAGCATCGGCAAAGGGATAACGAATATGATAGAGTTTTCCCTTTTTATCTTTAAGCTCCACTTCATCATCAGCAAGGGCTGTATGACAACGGGGACACCAGTTGACTATGTAATCACCCTTGTAGATAAG
>JAOZKX010000027.1 GCA_029935135.1 Desulfocapsa sp. | reverse complement strand
CCTCTTCGGTGACCATCTCCAGCCACTCTTCTTCCACCATATCTTTTTTGGTGATGACAATAATCCCCTGTTTTACTCCAAGAAGACGACAGATCTCAAAATGTTCCTGTGTCTGGGGCATAATTCCTTCATCGGCTGCGATGATAAAGGCAACAAGATCCATACCGGTGACCCCGGCCACCATATTTTTAACAAATTTTTCATGACCGGGAACATCAACGATGCCCAGTCGGTGGCCGCAGGGAAGATCAAGATAGGCAAAACCCAGTTCAATGGTAATGCCGCGCTTTTTTTCCTCTTTTAGACGATCCGTTTCTATTCCGGTGAGGGCACGGACAAAGCTGGTTTTTCCATGATCGACATGGCCAGCTGTACCTAGGACAATTTCACGCATAAAAGATAAGTAAGGAAGGGTTAAGTCAAGTAAGGATTGGAACGAGCCTCTTCAGCTATGGTGGAACGACTGCCGCCATAGCCATGCCCTGGCCAGACGACGGTGTCACCGGGAAGGACAAGGAGTTTCTTTTTGATACCATCAATTAATTCATCATGGGAGCCACCGGGAAAATCCGTTCTACCGATACCGCCGACAAAGAGAGAATCACCGGTGATGAGATCGGGGGCACAGTAGAGACATATTCCTCCAGGAGTGTGTCCGGGGGTATGAATCACCTTCAGTTTCTCTTCGCCAATGGTGATCACATCACCATCCTTCACTGTGCGATCAGCCGGAGGTGATGCTTCCAGGCCCAGCATGGAAAAATAGTTGGAAACTTCGGGTCTGGCAAAGAACTCTTCATCAGCTTCGTGCATAATGATATCAGCACCACTTGCCTCTTTTAAAATCCGATTACCGCAAACATGGTCAGGATGGCCATGGGTGGCAATAATGGCATCGATGGTGAGCCCTGCATCTTTTACTTCCCGCAGTATTTTATCCTCATCGCCACCCGGATCAATTACGGCACAACGCGATGTTTTGGTGCAGCCGACGATATAACAGCAGACACCCATGGAACCGACAGTAATCTGTTTTAGAAACATAATAATAAGAGAATAGTTAAGGCAATTATAAAGAAAAAAACTGTGAGGAAAGAGTGACCTCCTCACAGCTTACAGGACAAAAATCAGCAATCGCAGGTATCTGGATTACATGACCCACCACAACCACAATCGGACCCGGAGCCTGTATCAACAACATTTAATGTTGCAGGGGCGGCAACAGCGGGCAGACGCAGTTCAACAGAGTCAACCACCTTGATAAAGGCCTCAACGGCAGGACTTTTTGCATCTGATGAGAGATACGGTACACCATCATCACCGGCTATTACTATTTTGGGATCCATGGGCACTGCGCCGAGAAACGGCAGGTCAAATTCCCGGGCAATATCCTCACCGCCACCGGTCTTAAAGATATCAACTGTGGCATTACATTCCGGACAGACAAAACCGGACATGTTTTCAACTACACCAACGATATCCATCTCCACAGTGCGACAGAAGTTCAGAGACTTGCGCACATCTGCGAGGGCAACTTTCTGGGGAGTGGTTACCACCAGCGCCCTGACCAGGGGAATTGTCTGGGCAATGGAAAGGGGTTCATCACCGGTTCCCGGAGGAGCATCAATGATCAGATAATCCAGCTCACCCCAATCAAAATCAGCAACAAACTGACGGATCGCCTGAATCTTTAAAGGCCCACGCCAGATAATGGCCTCATCCCTGTCTTTCATCATATATTCCAGGGAAACCACTTTCAGATTATCATTATACTGTAATGGTGCAACCAGATCATCGGGGTTTTCCGGGGCATTCAAGCTTCCAGTCATATTCAGCATCCGGATAACATCAGGACCATGCAGATCCACATCCATAAGGCCAACCTTATGTCCCCTACTGGCCAGACCAAGGGCCAGATTAACGGAAATAGTAGATTTACCGACACCGCCCTTGCCACTCATAACAAGGATCTTATTCTTAATCTTCCCCAGGGAACGGGTAATAGCATTATCCTGCTGCGCCATTGCAGCCTGTTGAGACTCCTGGCTTGAACTTCCACACGAACTGCTGCTGGAGCAGGAACTCGATGAATCACATGAACTTGACATAAAATCCTCCTGTAACAATATATTAAAAAATAAAATAAAATAAATTCTTTTCTCAGCCAAGTGTGCAGCAGACCGTTATAAGCAGCAGATGCTGGCATCTTTGGCAGAACATTGCATACAGTAATGCCGTTCTCTGGAAAAGCAAACAATTTCCGGAGCTCTTTCCCAGGCGGAAGTTCTTTTGCAAAAAAGCTTTACAGAATTGCTAAAATTTCTTTCTCTTTTTATTGCTTTCTAGGTGATCTGGCCGTAATATGAGAGATTTTGTTCTCATACTTATTATACATCCGCTGAAAAAGAAGCGCGCCGGAAGAAGTACTTCAAATTTTTTTATAAGGATTGCTGCATGCTAGGCTGGTTTAAGAAAAAATTCTCAAAACAGGATGATCCATCTCCTGTAACAGCTGAAGAAGAGAGACATGAGTCTGCACTAGAGGAAACAGAACCTATAGCAGAACCCGCTGTTAAAGAGTCCCCATCTCCACCTGCAATCGAAGAGCAGGGGCAAACTGAAGAAACAAGCAAAGAGAGAATAGCCGAGGAACTTGAGCCGACAGCAGAGGTTCCTGTTTCTGAAAATTCCATGTTTCAACGCCTCTCCAAACGACTGAACAAGACAAAAGAGTCCCTTGTTTATCGTATGGACAGCCTATTTCTTGGCAAAAAAGAAATTGACGCAGAACTTTTTGACGAGCTGGAAGAAATTCTGATAACAGCAGATCTTGGTATCGGTACCACCATGGATATCATGGAAGATGCCAGAAGGCAGGTCAAACGCAAGGGACTGTCAGATCCCCAGTTGCTAAAGGGAATACTGAAAGAAAAGATCCGCTCCTATATTATGGAGTCCGACAAACCGGCAGAACTGGTTATGCCGGAAAAGGGTCCCTTCGTAATTATGGTTATCGGTGTAAATGGTGTGGGAAAAACCACAACCATCGGCAAAATAACACATAAGTTTAAAAAATCAGGACAATCAGTACTCCTGATTGCTGCCGATACATTTCGGGCAGCAGCGGTCGCCCAGCTAAAGATATGGGGTGAGCGTAACGAAGTCGAGGTTGTTTCACAACATGAAGGGGCCGACCCCTCATCGGTTGTATTTGACGGCATGGATAAGGCCATAGCCGATGATTACGATGTGGTTATAGTGGATACTGCGGGCAGACTGCATACCCAGGTCAACCTTATGGAAGAGCTGAAAAAAATCAACCGGGTAATGGGTAAGCGATTGGATACAGCCCCCCATGAAGTTCTTCTCGTACTCGATGCAACCACCGGACAAAATGGCGTTTCCCAGGCAAAACTTTTCAACGAAACAGTACCCGTCACCGGCCTGGCCCTCACCAAGCTTGATGGCACAGCCAAGGGCGGCATTATTGCCAATGTCTGTCGTGAGCTGTCAATCCCCATTCGATTTATAGGAATTGGTGAACAGATTGAAGACCTGCGTGACTTTGATCCAGATGAATTTCTCAATGCTCTTTTTGACGATAAATAGGAACCACTCAACCATGTCCCGACAATCCACACAGTATAGGCAACGAGTAAGATAATGGAATACAGACGCCAACAACAACCGGGATGTGGAGGATGTTTTCTTATCCTCATGCTTTTTGCTCTTCTTACCGGTGGCTTCAGCGGACTTTTTAACTTCCTGGGATTTCTTCTCTATTCAGGAATTATCGGCATCCTTATCTTTGTGGCCGGCTTCTGGGGATTTTCCTATTGGATGCAGAAAAAGATCTCCACCTATGAATCGTCTCAGACAGAAAGTCATAATCGCTTTGTCTGGCTGCTGGTACAGATCCTGATCAATATCGCTAAAATCGATGGCAATGTAAGTAAGGAAGAGATCACCACAATCCAGCGTTTTTTCCAATACAATCTGCGTTATGACCAGACCAAAATGTACTGGGTAAAGGAACTGATCAAGGAAGCTCTCTCTTCCACGGAATCCATGGAAACGCTGCTCCTGGAGTTCCGCAACACCTTCAAATATGAACCAAGACTGATCCTGCTGGAACTTATCTATCAGGTACTGTATACCAAGACTCAGGTTCCTGATGCGGAACTGCAGGTAGCACGAAATATTGCCGACTATCTGCAGATCACCGATTATGACAAACGTACCATTGAGGCAAAGTATAAATATGGCCAGCAACAGCAGGCAACGGGTGGGCGGCGAGTTGCCGACCACCACTACGCCATACTGGGACTTGAGCCAGGTGCTGATGCAGAGACCATCAAAAAAGCATATCGGAAACTGAGCATGAAGTATCACCCTGATAAAGTAAGCCATCTGGGCAGTGAATTCCGTGCTGTTGCAGAGGAAAAAATGAAAGAAATTAACGCAGCATATGATTTTTTCAAGAAAAAATAAAAGGTAACTATTCAGTTACAGTCCAATGCTAGGGGCAAATCAGTGCCCTCGCTGAACAATTACAATAAAAGTAACTATGAAGGAGTAATTCAATGACTATATCCACTAAAATGCGGAGTTTTGCAGAAAAATCCTCCTGGATTCGGAAAATGTTTGAAGAGGGAGCAAAGATGAAAGCCGAATTCGGTGCTGATAATGTCTTTGATTTTTCCCTGGGCAATCCCGATGTGCCGCCACCACCGGAATACAACAAAGTCATCCAGGAGATTGTCAGTGAAGAAACCCCTGGCATGCATGCGTATATGCCAAACGGTGGCTACCCCTGGGTCCGTGAGGCACTTGCAGGTAAGATGTCCAAAGAGCATGGAATTGAGATTTTTCATGGTGATATGCTGATGACCTGTGGAGCAGCAGGGGCTCTCAATGTTGTAATGAAGGCACTCCTCAACCCTGGTGAAGAAGTAATCCTCCTTGCCCCCTACTTTGTGGAGTATAATTTTTATGTGGATAATCATGGTGGAGTGAGCAAGATTGTCCAGACGGATTCTGAATTCAACCTTGACCTTGATGCCATAGAAGCAGCCCTTACAGAGAACACCAAGGCCATAATTATCAATTCACCCAATAACCCCACAGGGCAGATCTACTCCCAGGATGCGTTAAATCAACTGGGTGCATTACTGGATCTGAAGGGCGCAGAGTTTAAAACTACCATATATCTGCTTGCTGATGAACCCTACCGCAAAATTATCTTTGATGATAATGTGGTGGGCAGTATTTTTCAGTCAACGAAGAATTCCATCGTCCTTTCCTCCTACTCCAAAGATCTCTCCCTGCCCGGTGAACGAATCGGCTACCTTGCTGTACACCCTGACATCACAGACAAAACAGCCCTCCTGGATGCAATGACCCTTGCCAACCGCATTCTCGGCTTTGTCAACGCTCCTGCCCTTATGCAACGAGTGGTTGCAGAACTGCAGGACGCCAGTGTAGACAACTCAATCTATGTGGCCAGACGCGAAACATTCTGCAAAATTCTGGCAGATGCGGGATATGATTTTATTGCCCCAAAAGGTGCTTTCTATGTCTTTCCCAAGGCTCCCATTGAAGATGATGTTAAGTTTTGTGCCATCCTCCAGGAAGAAAAAATCCTCGCCGTCCCCGGACGCGGATTTGGAGCTCCCGGCTATTTTCGGCTGGCATTCTGTGTCAGTGATTCAGTTATTGCAGGATCTGCGGAGGCCTTTACAAAAGCAATGGCCAAAGCAAAACAGGCCTGACAGACAATGACATTTCTTACCCTCCTAAGCTTTGGTGCTGCCATGTTTGTATTGGCAGCATCACCAGGACCGGGTGTCTTTGCAACGGTTGCCAGAGCACTGGCCAGCGGCTTTGCCAGCGCTGCTGTTCTGGTCCTTGGTATCATCACAGGAGATCTGATCTTCCTGCTTCTGGCAATCTATGGACTCTCATCCGTTGCGGAACTGCTCGGCAGCTTCTTTATCCTGGTAAAATATGCAGGCGGAATCTATCTTATCTGGCTGGGAATCAAGATCTGGCAATCGTCTCCGCAGACAAGCGCCACGACAAAGACGCCAAAACTAAGGGCAAAACAGACATTTACAAGCGGCCTTCTCATCACCCTGGCAAACCCCAAAGTGATTTTCTTCTACCTTGGTTTTCTTCCCACATTTGTCGACTTAAACTCTCTCACACACACAGATGTTATCAGTATCAGTTGTGTCATGGCAACTGTACTGGCAACTGTTCTCTTGTTCTATGCCTGGACAGCTGCACGAACAAAGCAACTCTTTAGCAACAGCAGAACAGTGACAAACATAAACAGATGTGCCGGTGGGGTAATGATAACTGCGGGTTCTCTGCTGCTTTTAAAAAAGTGACAGTACATTAAAGCGACACTCTCTCCCTTATTAGATAATTTGGCCCACAGCCATTTGACTGTTTCCTTCCTTTTGCATACAATAACAAAACAGAACTTGATTACCACTAAAGCTCAGCTTTGTTGCATAGTGTTGTAGGAGCTCGCCCCTTGCGAGCGAATAAACATGTTGCCAAACCTTGAAAATCGCTCGCAGGGGCGAGCTCCTACAGTTCAACTTAGCAGTTACCTGAGTTTTAATGGTAATCAGGAAACAGAAAGCGGATTCATGATTGATCCTGCTTTTTTACTCCCTTTAAACCTCTGAGGAAACGAATGGAACTTGCATCCCCCTGGTTACTCTGGCTGAGTATTGGTGTTATTCTCTTTGTTATGGAAATGGCCGTCCCTGGTTTTATCATGTTCTTCTTTGGACTTGCTGCCTGGATAACCGGCCTCGGCGTCTATTTTTTTGGCTGGAATCTCAATACCCAACTGGCTGTTTTTCTCATCGCCTCCCTGGTTACTCTGTTTGGACTGCGAGGTGTTGTAAAAAAAGTCTTTATCGGCGACTCGAAAGATGATGGACAGGATACGATTATGGCCAAAGGCGGTGAAAAATGTACCGTTACTCAGGCAATCCACCCCCCTGCTGAAGGACAGGTTAAATTCGCAGGAACCTTCTGGCAGGCCACTGGCGATGAAGTATTGGCAGAGGGTGAAGTCGCTCTCATTGTAAAACAGGAAGAACTACTTATTACAGTGAAAAAGATCTCATAGTTCCAATCAACCTTAGTCTTACAAAATTCTCATACTAAAGGAAAAAACCATGGAAACTTTTATTGGCCTGGGCATTCTGATCGCATTTATGGTAGTTATTCTTATCAAAACTGCTGTGGTTGTCCCCCAACGCAGTGAATATGTGGTAGAACGACTTGGCAAATACAGAGGAACTCTGCAGGCTGGCTTTCATATTCTTATTCCTTTTTTGGATCGTGTTGCCTATAAGCGAAGTCTGAAAGAAGAGCCAATTGATATCTCCGCTCAAACCTGTATCACAGCAGATAATGTAACCCTGGAAGTCGATGGCATCCTCTACCTGCAAGTAATCGATTCAAAAAAATCTGCTTACGGGATCGACAATTACCACTTTGCCACCGCCCAGCTTGCTCAAACTTCGCTCCGCTCTGCCATTGGTAAAATTGAACTGGATAAATCTTTTGAAGCCCGGGAAACATTGAATGGGCAGGTTGTTATGGCACTTGATGAAGCGGCTAAGAACTGGGGGGTAAAGGTTCTGCGTTATGAGATCAAAGACATTCAACCACCGCGCACTGTCCTTGAAGCCATGGAAAAACAGATGAAGGCAGAACGGGAAAAACGTGCTGAAATAGCACGATCAGAAGGAGAGAAGCAGGCAACCATTAACCTGGCTGCTGGCAACCGGGCAGAGGCCATTGCCCTTTCTGAAGGCGAAAAGATGAAACGTATCAATGAGGCGGAGGGAAAGGCTCAGGAAATCCTGATGGTGGCAGAAGCCACTGCTGAAGGGATACGAAAAGTAGCAGAAAGTCTCTCACGACCTGGTGGCACAGAAGCTGCCAATCTTGAAGTAGCGAAAAGTTATGTAAAGGAGTTTGGTAACCTTGCCAAAGAAAACAACACAATGATTCTCCCTGGCAACCTTACAGATGTTGCTTCTATGGTCACTGCCGCCATGTCCACCATCCAACAGAATAAGGCAACTGCCAAAAAGGTCAGCAAACCGGTTGTCCCACACCCCAAGACCACACAGACCAAACCTGTATAAGGTATCAGCCAACCTGTTTATGGATAGTTGTCGAGCGAAGAAGCCAGGCAGAAAAGAAAAGAATAAGGAGAAGAATAAAAAAGGTATAGGGCAGGAAGTATGCCATTCCTTCCTGGAAACTCTGTCCGCTGACAAGAGCCTCTGACCATTCTGGATGTTCATTATGATTTTTTGTTTTGAGAGCATATACCCATGAGGCGAAGAGGACACCTATCATGCCGTAGGCCAGGTTAAAGGCCAGCCCCTTAAAGCTGAGAACTGTGGCCCGCTGGTCCGAGCTTGTCTGCTGATTCAAATAATGACTGCTAAAAAAGGATGTGAAAATCATTCCGCTGTAAACCAGCATCATCGGCAGCAATCCCCAGTAAGGAACAAAAAGCTGCAGTGCCCATAAGGTAAACAGACTGTTCAATGCTAAGAAGAAGGCAATCTGTACGGGTGAATAATGGGCCGCCATATACCTTGCCAGACGAGGAATAAAGATCCCCAGTAAAGACATAGTCGCTCCGATAATCCCAAAACTCGCATCGGGAAGATCAATCTGCCGAAAGTATTCGCTGGTCATGGTGACCACCATCCGTAAAATGTGGTCATAGGTCATCCCAAAAAGAATAACCGCCAGCGCAAACGGACTCTTCACGATCCATTTCCCTGCCGTAAGCGTCTTTTGACCTGCTGCCCCAATTGAAGCAAGGGAAAAAGATCTCCTTTCAGTTTCTTTTTCACTCTGCAACGGATCCCGCATAAGTAATGAACAGACAAGAGAACAAAGAGAAAGGATCAGCGTCAGATATATGGGAAAACGCATGGACTGTTCCTGAACAACCAGAACGGAACTGCCAAGGAGGAGAAAAACCCGGTTTACCATATCCGGATCGTAGATCAATGCCCCGATAGTCATGGTCAAAAAGGCTGCAATGGCCTTATAACGCATCTGTACCTCAAGAACATGGGGCCATTTCTCTTCGATACCTGCCTCAACAAGGGTATCATAGGCCAGTGCCTCATCAGCACCACTTGCCATCGCCTCTGCCAGGCCACTTAGCACACGATTCAGAAGAAAGACCCAGAAGATAACAGCCACATTTCCCAACGGCACAAAACTTATCAATGCCATTTCCAGCATCATAAAAACTGAAGTCATGATTAGCAGTTGTCTGCGCCCTATGATATCGGCCAACGCCCCTGAAGGGACTTCTGCCAAAACTATGGTGGCTGCCCAGACAGCATTTAAAATGGCGAATTGCTCCAGAGTCAGACCAAAATCAAGAAAGAGAATGGTAAATACAGGATAGTAGAACCTGGAATTAAAAAATATTCTCAGAGCAATAAAGAGCTGGATATTTTTTAAAGAAAATGGGGAGACTTTTGCTACCATTCAAACACTAATCGTCCAACAGATCGTGTAGCTGGGCAGCGACGACTGGATACTCTTCCTTTAATTCTGCAAAAAGCTGCTCACTGTCTGCAAGCTTCCCTTCCCTGCCGTTCATTTCCATCAACCGACAGATCTCAGCCATATGAAAGGCACCAATCGTAGCCCCCGTTGACTTCATAACATGCGCTGCCTGCCATACTGTTGTCGGGTCTTTTGATTTTACGGCATCTTCAATTGCCTGTAATTGAGCGGGGGCATTTTCAAAAAAACTGGTAATAATAGATTGTACGATATCCGGCTTGTCAGGCCTCTGTATCCGCCGAAACTTTTCAAAAACAGATCCATCAAAATGGGTTTTTCCTGCCGCCGGTTCGACTGCATCAATCGATAAGATATTGTTCTCTATCTTTTTCCCTGCACTATCCGGGAGCCATTTTTTCATGACCCTAAGCAAGGCTTTCAGTTGCAAAGGCTTGCCAAGATGATCATCCATTCCGGCATGAATACACTCCTCCTTATCACCGCTCATCACATGGGCAGTCAGGGCAACTATTGGAACGCGGGAAATATGCCTCTTCTCTTCAATGACTCTGATTTTTTTTGTTGCCCCATAGCCATCAAGCTCTGGCATCTGACAATCCATAAGAACAAGATCATAGTGTTCTTCTGCGTATGCCTTCACAGCTTCCATGCCATCTTCTGCTATATCAACCTGACAACCGAGTAACTCAAGCATTCCTTCAACAACGATCTGATTTGTATGATTATCTTCAGCAACAAGTACTCGACAGTTATACTGAACAAGCCCCGTATCGGTCTCCTTCTTTTGCGGGCTACTGGGAAAAGGCACATTTTTTTGATCTGCACAGGATTGCAAGGTGATAATAAACTCAAAACATGCACCAACTCCCTTCTCTCCTCTGGCCACAATGGCACCACCCATCAGCTCAACCAGTTGCCGGGTTATCGTCAAACCAAGACCTGTTCCACCATACTTCCTGGTTGTTGTGCTGTCGGCCTGGACAAATGCATCAAACAACCTTTGCTGTTCATCGGGTGTTAAGCCGATACCCGTATCTGTCACCTCAAATCTTATCAGGCTGTCGCTTCCATCCTCTTCAACAAAACTTACCTTCACATGCACCGAGCCCTCGGGGGTGAATTTAATTGCATTTTCGATGAGATTCGTCAACACCTGACGGAGGCGAACTGGGTCACCATGCACAAATGCCGGCACATTATCGGCAATATCACTTACCAGACTGAGACCTTTTGTACTGGCCTTCAGAGTAAAGATATCATTGAGATTCGCAATAAGCTCTGGAAGATTAAAATCAACATTTTCCAGTTCAAGTTTCCCTGCCTCTATCTTGGAAAAATCGAGTATATCATTAATAATATAGAGCAGGTTCCTGCCTGAGCTATCAATGGTACGAACCAATTTCCTTTGTTTTTCCGAGATGTTCGCTTGCAAAAGCAGTTCTGTTACCCCCAGAACACCATTCATCGGGGTCCTTATCTCATGGCTCATATTGGCTAGAAACTCGCTCTTGGCAAGACTTGCGGCTTCTGCCTCTTCTTTAGCCTGTACAAGATCTTCAGTGCGCTCCGCCACCTGATCTTCAAGGTGTTCATCCCGCTGCTGAATCTGGTTTAACATATTGTTAAAGCCAGCGGCCAGGCGGCCAATTTCATCGCCAGCTGTTACCGGAACACGAATATCATACTGTTTTTCCTCAGAAACCGTCTTCATTGTATGGGCAAGAGTGATAAGAGGGTCAGTAATCACTCCAAGTAACCTGGTAGATAAAGCCATAGCCAGCAGTAAACCAAATCCTATAACAACAAGCATCAAAAGGCCAATAAACAGCATGTTGCTGCGGATTTCAGTAAGACTTGCCTGAATAAACAAACTGCCAATATATTCGCTCTCCAGCACAATGGGCTGAGTAATATTTACATAGGTAAAATGCATTGCAAAAAGCTGCGAACGCATATCCACATCACTCATTTCAAGTGGAATAGTAATATCAGTGCCAACTTGGCAGTATTCAGCAAAAAGTCTGCCATCCGTGGTGTATATCCCAGCACAAAGAACTGTGGATTTTGCAGAAAGCGATGCCAGGATGGTCTCCAGTGTTTCCTTATCCTGAAAGGTTAGACCAGCCCTGCTGTTTTCTGCTATTACACTGGCAAGCGTCTGTAATTCTCCTCGCAACTGTTTTTGGGCAAGATACCATTGACTGGCAAAATAGACGGCAGCAGAAGACAAGAGCGCAAGGCTGCAGGACAACAGAATAATCGTGTTAAATTTGTGCCTGATCGGCAATTTAGAAAACCAGCTTCTCGTACTCATTGAATTACTTTTGCGGCAAGATTTAACAGGGAAGCGTCGATCTCAAAACCTTTTTCTCGCGCGCTTTTCAAAGAAATATAAAAAGAAACCTTATCATTTTTTGTTACAAATTCAATGATTCCCCCAGAATCAGTAAACCCAGGGATATCACTTACAGTCAACACTGGAGAATTCGTCAATGCAGTGCCAAGACTCTCAAGACTATCACTTTTAGACCTGCTGACAAAAAGCATATTACAGGATGCTGCCTGCTCTATTTCACCGATATAGTGCAGGTCAACATTTCTTTTCCCTGCAGAATAACCCTCAATTGCCGACAGAGCAAAACCAAAGGAATCCTCCCCTACCATAC
>JAOZKX010000276.1 GCA_029935135.1 Desulfocapsa sp. | reverse complement strand
GGCCCATCCAGCTGGATGCTGCAAACAAGAGGACTCGACGCCAGATTGCCGTCAGTGGGGGCATCAGTATGTATCCGGAAGATGGGATTGACGCTGAGTCACTGATTTTCAAAGCTGACTTAGCCATGTACCGCAATAAAAATTAACATTGAGCTAGATATGAAAACAGTACAGAGCGTCCATTCCACCTTTATGCGCTACACCCTGTTCATCACCCTGGCAGCCCTTGGCATACTGGGGGTAGTCTGGGGGCAGGCAGAGTATGCATCATTTCAACAGGATGCCAATGACATGCGGCGACATTACCTTGCCGATTACAAATCACTCCTGCAGCATGAAGTTGCGGGTGTCGCCTCATATATCAGTTATATGAGTAACAGGACCACAGAGCAGGCAAGGAGAGGAATCAAACAGAGGGTTGATGAGGCGTATGAGATTGCCCAGAATATCTACCTGCAAAATCGAGAGAAGCAAACACCTGCAATCATCCAGAAAATGATAAAAGACGCCCTGCGCCCCATTCGCTTCAATAATGGCCGGGGCTACTACTTTTCCTTTACCCTCGAAGGCATAGAAGAACTGTTTGCCGACCGCCCGGAACTGGAAGGCACAAATATGTTGCAAGTTCAAGGTGCCGAAGGAGAATTCGTTGTCAGGGATATGCTGGCTCTGGTCAAAGCACAGAAAGAAGGCTTTTACGACTACACCTGGTCCAAACCCGGGCATCAGGATAAAGTTTTTCACAAAACAGCTTATGTCAAACTGTTTGCTCCCTACAACTGGGTCCTGGGTACCGGTGAATATCTTGATGACACCATGCATGACATTCAGGAACAAGTGCTGCAAAGGGTTATCACCCTGCGCTTTGATGAGGAAGGATATTTCTTTGGCTCCACTCTCAAGGGAGATTCACTCTTTTCCAATGGGAAGATTACCAAGGGATCCGGTGGCAGCATCCTTGGCCTGACAGACCCTGACGGTGTAAAAATTATCCAGGAGCAAATCCAGGCTGTTCAGAAATCACCAGCTGGAGGATTTGTTCACTATTCCTGGAAGAAACTGGGCCGGGAAACCCCTTCACCAAAACTCTCATTTGTTATTGCCATCCCAAAATGGCAGTGGGTGATTGGGGCCGGGGTCTATCTTGATACCATCGATGAAGTTCTTGCCCAGAAGAAAGCATCCCTGCAGAAACGACTGCTGGGTAAATTCCTGAAAAGTATCCTTGTTATCCTGCCCCTGTTTTTTCTTGTATTCCTATGGGCACGGCGCATTGGAAAAAAAATAGAAAGCAATGCAGTTGTATTTGCCGACTTTTTTAAGCATGCCGCTTCCAAAACTGTTTCCATTGATCATGACAAACTGTTTTATGCCGAATATAAAGATATCGCCCAGGCAGCAAACCAGATGATTGAGGAACGACAAGTTGCTCAGCAGGCACTGATTGCCAGTGAAAAACGCTACAGCAGCATGTTTCTCAACAATCATTCCATTATGCTGCTTATGGACCCTGATAATGGAACAATTATTGATGCCAACGCATCAGCATGTGCCTACTACGGCTATACGCGTGAAGAGCTGCTTTGCCTGACTATCGCTGACATCAATGTCCTCTCTGCAGGAGAGATTGCCAGTGAGATGGAAAAGGCCAGACAGGAGCAAAAAGGACATTTCAACTTCCGACACCGTCTGGCAAGTGGTGAAATACGCGATGTGGAGGTCTATGCCGGTCCGATTACAACACAGAACAAGACAATGCTGTTCTCCATCATCCATGATATCACCAAGCGTAACGAGGCAGAAGAGGCACTGAAAGAGTCTGAAAACAATCTTGCTCTGGTACAGAAGGTAGCCTCCATCGGCAGCTGGACATGGGATATTGAGCAGGATCGACAGCTCTGGTCAGATGAGATGTATCGTATTTGCGGGACCAGCAAAAACGATTTTGCGGCAACACATAAGGCCTACCTGACACTCATTCACCCCGATGATCTGGACACTTTTCAAGCATTAAGAAAAACTGTTTTTCAGGAAAAGAAAAAATACAGCGCAGTCTATCGACTTATTCGCCCCGATGGCGCTCTTGTCCATCTGTATGAACAGGGTATTGTTGTTCTCAATGCAGACAGCAAAGCAGTAAAACTCATGGGTACAATTCAGGATATAACTGAGAAGAAAAAGCTGGAAGCAGAGCTCTTTCAAGCCCAGAAAATGGAAGCCATCGGCACACTGGCCGGTGGAATTGCCCATGATTTTAATAACATTCTTTCAGCCATATTGGGGTATGCAGAAATAGTCAAATTAGAACTCCCCGACAGCAGTCGTGCAACAAACGATATCGACCAGGTGATTATCGCCGGAAAGCGGGCGGCAGATCTTGTCAAGCAGATCCTCACCTTCAGCCGGAAAAATGATCAAAAAAACCAACCACTTCGTGTTGATATCATCGTTAAGGAAGCTGTTAAAATGCTTCGTTCATCCCTCCCCTCAACCATAGCCCTGCAGTCTGATATCAGGCAAGATACCGGAGTGGTATATTCTGACCCCACCAGCATTCACCAGATTGTGATTAATTTATGCACCAACGCCCTGCAGGCCATGAGCGACGAAAAAGGTACGATTACAATCAAACTGTACCAGCGAGATATTGGCGCAGAAGAGATCGGAAAAGAAGCCCGGGCCAGAGCCGGATCCTTTATCACTCTGCTGGTCAGTGACACCGGATGCGGCATAGAACATCATCTCATTGAAAACATCTTCGAACCCTACTTTACCACCAAAGATGCTGGTCATGGTACGGGGCTGGGCTTATCTGTGATCCATGGTATTGTCATGGAATGTAATGGCTTCATACAGGTGGAGAGCAGTCCCGGCCAGGGAACCACATTTATGGTTAACCTGCCTGTTGTGGAAGAGGCCCCGGCCACTGACCAGGGAAAAAGGATAGAGGGAAAAATAAACGGAGGCACAGAACGAATTCTCCTTGTTGATGACGAGAAGCTTCTTGTTGAATTGCATACCACCATTCTTAAGCGCGCAGGTTATGCAGTAACCGGAAAAACAAGCAGCCATGCAGCCCTGCAGTACTTCAGCGAAGACCCAAACTGCTGCGACCTGCTCATCACCGATCAGACCATGCCGGAAATGACCGGAATGGAAATGGCCCGGGCCATGATGAAAATCCGTCCCGACCTCCCCGTAATCCTCTGTACCGGATACTCTTCTCTAATAACAGAGGAAGAAGCCCTTTCCCAGGGGATACAATGCTATGAGGCAAAACCAGTCAACCAGGCAGTACTGGTCAAGAGAGTACGAGAAATACTTGATGCAGCCAAAACTCCTTAATGCCCCTCTTATAGGACCAGAAGGCAATCAAGGGAAGAAAAGCCTGATATGATAGAAGTTCAATAGAATAACAATAAAAAGCCTCCTCTTTAAGGAATGAAATCCAATAAAGAGGAGGGAAGAAAGAAGGCAGTGGCCTTATGGGATACTTGCTATTTTGCTGCTGCCTGTGACGGGGCCTTGTTGACATATTTAAAGAAGACCGGGAAGGCAACGAAGAAGGCGACACAGAGCAGATATTCGATACCTTTGATATGGGTATAGTAATCAACCAGGGTGTGCAGGGGTTTTACCATACCGATGGCGACCATATACTGTCCGGCCAGTTCACTTACGGACCAACCCACTGAAGAAAGGGCACTGGTAAGGGCTGCTGCTACCCAGAGACACATCATCAAACCTGCTGCCAGAATTAATCTACCTGCTGTTTTTGAATTATTTTTTTCCATGATTTTTTCCTTCCTTGTAAAAGATAATTGCAATTTGTATGAGATCAGCCAATTACTGCGCTGAAATATGCTTTAACAACATTTAAAGGGCCT
>JAOZKX010000275.1 GCA_029935135.1 Desulfocapsa sp. | reverse complement strand
ACCTCGCCTCCTGTGACAGTTGTTACCGGGAGTGGCTGGAGCTTGATGGGCTGTTGTCAGAACAGCATGCTGTCGCCAGGAAAAAGTTTTTGTTTCTACGGCCGAAAATGCTGACCGTTGGAGGTTCGTTACTGGCGGCGGCAGCCTCGGTGCTTTTCTTTGTCAATTTACAATACAGTCCCGGTCCCGGAGATGTTGTTCTGCCGGAATTGCCCGGTGTGGAATTGCAGGCTGATGTGGAGAAGAAGAAGGAAGTGAAAAGAAAAGTAATGGTGGAGGCCGTGGAGAGTACTGAGGAGAGCTGGTCCCGGCCGGTTCTTCCCGCAGTTCCCTCAAAATCTGTCCGCTCCATAACGGATTCTACTCAGGAGAGAGCTGCCGGCCAATCTTTTTCTGTGACCAGCGAGCGTGCTGCTCCGCAATTGGCCTCTACGACTGAGATTGAAGAAATTTCCCTTGAACAGTGGCTTGTACAGATAGAACGAAATTGCCGCAGGCAAGGTGTTTCACAGGCCCAGTGGCGTAAACTTGCCGGGCAGGGTACGGATCTCCTTGCCATAGAGGAGACTTTGGAGTTGTCTACCCTTGTCCGGTCGGTTTATATATTGGCTGAGACGGAAAACAGCAGTGAGGAGTGTGAAAAGATAGTTGCTCTTTTGTCTGAGAAAAAGAAAATAAGCGAGTAAGCACATATATGCTGAGGATAAAGATATGATAGGTAAAGAGATTGCCCTCAATGAAAGAATTATTGTTGCCCTGGATGTGGATCGTCCGGATCTTGCAAAAGAGATGGTGAAACGCTGCGAGTCGCATACCCGTTACTTTAAAGTGGGCCTGCAGCTCTTTATGGCCAGTTATTTTGAGGTGGTGGATTGGATTTTGGATCGTGGCCACAAGGTTATGCTGGATCTGAAGTTTTTTGATATCCCGGAAACGGTAAAACTTGCTGTTGAGCAACTGAACAGCAGGGGAGTATCCCTTGCCACCATCCATGGGAATGATGCCATTATTCGTGCAGCCATGGAGGCTCGTGGAGACCTCAAGCTCCTTGCCGTGACAGTCTTGACAAGCTTTGGTGAAGAAGATTTGCGGGCTATGGGAATGACTCAATCGGTGGAGGATCTGGTACTGTTTCGCGCCAGACGCGCTCTGCAGCTTGGGTGTGATGGTGTGGTTTCTTCCGGTCTGGAGGCAGAGCGGTTGCGAAATGATCTTGGTGATAAGCTGTTGATTGTTACCCCCGGTATCCGTCCCGGAGCGAATATTCGTGACGGCTCTGATGATCAAAAGCGAATTGTCACTGCCGGGCGTGCCATTGTCACTGGTGCTGATCATGTGGTGGTTGGTCGCCCCATTACCAAGGCGGAAGAACCGGCCCGGGTACTGGAAGAAATGCAGCAGGATATCCAGAGCAGCCTTGCGAAGTAACTGTTCTTTTCGTATTCTTTCTGCAAAACAGTGTGATGCCGAAAGGTTGGCAACTGTGTATCCACAGGCAGAGAGAGAAAAACAGTTGCTACGCCTGCACTCATTTATTACTGATCCTGCGGCAGGGCGCCGTTTTTTTGTGATTGCCAGAGAAAAAGAGAAAACCTGTGCCCTGTTACATCTCTGTCGGGAAAAAAAGTATTCCTCTTCTTTCAGGGTCCGGGGGCTGTATACGCATCCGGATTTTCGCCATAGAGGTCTTGCCACGCATCTTCTCCGGTTGGGCTGCAAGGCTGTTTCTGAATTTTATCAGGCCCAGGCTGTTCTTTCTTTTATTCTCCCCACAAATATTTCTTCACTTGTTGTTCACAAAAGGGCGCTATTCTCGCCATATCGAGGCGGCAGTAAGCGGGCAGAGAGGCACCTGATGTTTGTCTGGGAGCGGGCTATTTTTTAGAATGCGTACTTTTACCTATTGGAAATCTGGTGAAAATATGTTTTTATTAATAATAACCATTTTGCAACCTGTTGTCTGATCTAAACCTTTTGAGTATCTCTGTTATGGCACATAAAAGACTTTATGTTAGAATTCCACTTGCCGGTGAAGCCATTTTGTCAAATAAACATGGTGAACGGACAAAGACCACTACCATTGATATCAGTCCCGGCGGCATAGGGGTCAGTAGTCCAGCACAGGCCCTTGAGTTGGAAGAATATCAGATTAATGTAGCCACCGCCGCAGGCAAGAATGTGCAGTTTAGCGCAACCCTTATCCGTCATGATGAGCACAGTGTCGGTTTCTGCACCACTGATATTGATAAGACAAATTTACATGTTATTGCTGATCTGGTTGCAGAGTTTCAAAGTACCGAAGAATTCATCGAGCGAATAGATACACATGATCTTTTAGAACAGAGTTTTATTGATGATGATGGAAATGAAGTGGCTATTAGCTTTGAGATTGGTGTTGAAAAAAAAGAATAAGATTCCTCTGTTGTGTGCAATAAAGCATGTGTAAATATTCTACCTGCTTTTTCTGTCTGTGATTTCCTTCCACCTGTTTTTCTGTTTGAAACCCGTTCCTTTCTTATACCCTGCCTGTAAAAATCAGGCTGATAATAAACCATGTCCATGTCCGGAAAGAGGCGAAGGCTGTTTTTTTCTACGGCATCTTGAGGGAGATAATGTGAAATGAAGATATGGGTGGATGCGGATGCCTGTCCCGTAGTGATAAAGGAAATTTTGTTTAATGCGGCAGAGCGAACTGGAGTGGAGTTGACCCTTGTGGCCAATCAGCCGGTACGGATACCAGGAGCAGTAAATATTCATTTTGTTCAGGTGGGTGCAGGTCTCGATGTGGCGGATAATGAGATTGTAAAACAGATGACCGCTGGCGATCTTATCATAACGGCTGATATTCCACTGGCGGCAGAGGTGATTGCCAAAGAGGGGATTGCTCTCAATCCACGGGGTGAACTCTATACAGATGATAATATTCGAGCCCGCTTGAGTATGCGGGACTTTATGGATAGTCTGCGCTCCAGTGGTATTGATACTGGTGGGCCCCCTGTTTTGAACCAGAATGACCGAAAGGCCTTTGCCGGGCAACTGGATAAAATGCTGGCTGCCTATACAGGGAAAAAATCTAGCCGCAAAATCAAGCCACCTCCATGGTAAAAAACTGTTGGGAAGCTGTCCTTGCAAAAAAACCACCAATGTGGAGTAAATTCACAAGCTTAACCAATTGCTGTGGGTGTCCAATTTTACTTGACCAACTCACATGGACAAAAGGGCTATTTATGGACAGATACTAACTAGACAGGTTATGTGATCGGAATATGATTCATTTTAATCTTCGTCAAAAAAAGATTTGCTGTTTTGAGGTGGTGGCTCCGGTCACAGAAAAATCCCTGCTACGCAGTGTTGACGGCAACAAGACCCCTGCTCTCAAAAATAATTACTATTGATCGTGTTTCCCTGTGGTGTAAGCTAAACTCCTTTTGAGAGTAAGAGGCCTGATAGCTCCTGACAGGATTGATGTTTGGCGCTGCGCAGCTATTACCTGAGGGAGTGTTATGTTTCCCTCCCGGCCCATTACAGCAGAGCAATCTCCCCTGATTCCAATTCATAGAAGGCTGGAACAACCTTCAGTTTACCTTCCTTGACCAAATTCGCCATGATGGGTTCTGAGTTTATTAATTGTTCGGCCGTCATCCGTGCCACCTCTTTAGCTGCATTATCGGTGAGATCACCTTCCATGCCGCGCACTTTATCAACGGCAGGCTGGATGGCGGGTACCAGAGAGGCGATATGGCCTTCTAATTCTACCCCTTGGGCCACTGCGCCGATGGCACCACAACTGGTATGGCCCAAAACCACGATCAGCGGGGTGTTGAGATGGGCAGCGGCATACTCCAGGCTGCCCAGGAGTTGGTCGTTGAGGATATTGCCTGCTACCCGAA
>JAOZKX010000274.1:2636-3895 GCA_029935135.1 Desulfocapsa sp. | reverse complement strand
CACCCTTTCTTAGCTCTAGTGTTGCCCCTAACATGCTGCTCGTTTTGGATAACTCCGGCTCCATGCTGGATATGGCCTATATCGACCAGGATACTGACGGTGTCGGGAACACAGATAGTCAAACGCAATGTTTTGATGAGGGTTATCTCCTTGACAAGACCGGAATAATTGATCCCTCAAAAAAATACGCCGGAAATTTCGAAGCGGATCAATGGTATAAATGGACAACCGGAGTTCCATTCTGGGAAAGTAACGCTACCAATCCCTACGCAATCGGCGATTATGTACAGGAAAATGAAATTATTTATAGAGCTTTATCTGTAGGAACTTCGAATAGCGGCTCTATCAACACTGATTCCGGTGTCCAGTGGGATATAGCCTACAGCATTGAGTCCTGGGAAAATGCCACACCCTATCCCACTCACAGTTATGTTCGATACCAAGCTCAGCTATACTACAGTGCTGCGGGTGGTACTTCTACTGATTCAGACCTGACCAACGGTTTACAGCTTACTGAAGACACAGGTATTACCGACTGGGTGGCAGTAGATTCAACCTGGAGAAGCGGGGCATCCTATACTGCGGGTGATATTGTCAGCTTTCAAGGTTTGTTATATGAGGCGACAGCTACTAATACCTCAAACGGTGCTACCCTCTATAGTGATACCGGTGTTACCTGGTCTTTGCTTGACTCAGGTTATTTTGATGGGACAGTTGCTCATGAAACTGCAGCTTTAACAATTTGTGGTAGTGTGAATGGAACGCAATACACAAAATCAGGTGACTTATGTATTACCGTTGACTCCGCCATTGTTGATACTGTTTCAACTCCCTATCTAGTCACTGCTTTTGCTGCAAAAGGGAATTTTCTGAACTGGGCATCAGCTTCCAAATTTGATATTCAGAAATCCATCCTCACTGGCAGCAAGTATAATAAAGATGAAGGCTTGATTATAGCAGAAAACAGGGGCTGTGCCGGCAAAAAATATGTCAAACAGGTAGCTGTGGAAGATGGTTCCGGTAACAATTTCCAACTCACCATGGCTATTACCGGTTCCTCGAAAGATGGTTGGATTGATACCACTGATGATACAACAAGAATTGCCATCCTTGGAGTTACTTCTACCGGATTTAATGTCACCTCATGTCAGCTAGCTGTTGAGGAGATGATGAAGCCAAGCCCTAACCAGGGGGCCCTGAAAGGGTATGTAGATTCTTGTCTTGACTACTCTGCAGGAGGAAGCAGTAATCCTCTGGCA
>JAOZKX010000274.1:0-2626 GCA_029935135.1 Desulfocapsa sp. | reverse complement strand
ACAGCTTTTAATCATTCTCTTCATTTCTGCTGGTACCGTCAGAAACATGATGAATGGCCTCCAGGGGTAGGATCAGTTACAGCAATTATGAACGATTGCGACGCTATTTATGACGCTGGTCAGCCTTCGACAACTATTAACCCCTGGGATCGGGCCTATATTTGTAATGGTGTTTATGATGTAATATTAGTGGATACTGTAAGAGATGGTTACGTCGGGCGTTGCTGGGAACCGGAAGGTATACCTGAGGACTGTCTGCTGGTACCATATAATGATCCGAATATGGATACTAACCCTATTACCGGAATAGATCCTGATGGGGCTACTGATGATATTCAGTATCAATCTACAACCAAACCATTTCATGACGGGTTTCGTGGCCTGGATGACTATATTTATGATTGTGATGGAAATTTCAACAACAATACGGGAGCTTGTGGTGGAAGTCCTGGCGTGTTTCGTGTTCGTTTAGTCGACAATGGTGATGATACAGATGGTATAGATGAATCTGACTCAACTCTCCTTCCTACAGACCCCCTTTTCGCTGATGACGATGGTATAACCTGTAATCCCAGCGGTACAGTAACTCCTGCTCTCTGGACCGATGACAACAATCCCAACACCGTTGACACCTGTGTTGATCTCGCAATGCAGGATTACTGTGGTGTTCTGAATATCCCGGAAGTTATTGATCCCTCTGATGTGGCATCGGAAACCGGTGAATTCTGGAATATGCCAAGCGTCCTGATCGATTCTGGAGTTGTGGCACAACTGGGAACAAGCAGGCCTCTACTTACTATGAAAGGTATTATTAAATACGACCTTCCGCCTGAGCAGTTGTCAGATGATCCGAACAGGCCTGATGGCCCACGGGGGATCCTGTTCGAAGTCGCCCCAAATCTCCGCCTTGGTGTGATGTCCTTTCATGACAATGGGGCAAAGACAGAGTGTGACACTATTGCTGCAACCTGTACCCAGACCGATGGTCAATTTGATGTCTGCGTGACCGATGCGAGCAGTGCTGACTGTGCTTACTGTGAAACCAAGGTAAACATAATCAAGCACTGCCCAGATACAAATAAAGACGGAGCTCGAATTGTTACCCAGATCGACAAGGGCATGTACACAGATGACAATGCTACTGCAGGTGATGTCACTGATGATTTTGAGGTATGGGATCATTATATTGACCTTATTACTGCCATCAACGATACTCGTGCCACATCCTGGACCCCGCTGGCCGAAGCCGTGTATAACGCCATCGGTTATTATGGGCAAAATATCGGGTTCAGGATTGATGGCGCTGATTTTTTGATTGAAACTGAAGATGCTACCTGGCCCGATCCCGTTCAATACTGGTGTCAGGACAATCATATCCTGATCATTACCGAAGGGGCATCAACAGCTGATGTCAATGGTGATGTGGCAACATTTGCCACAGGAACCGATGGCGACCCTGACAGAACCGATGATGTGACATGTGCCGACGGCCTTGACGGTTCAACCTTTCTTGATGACATGACCTGGTTTGGCCAAAATGCCATAGTGGAAGGGGACGCTTTTACGAGTTCCAATCTCTATTCAAATCTTATAGGAACCGGCAAGACGGATCCTATATTTGCCAAACAGCCTATTACAACTCATATTGTTACCACAGGAAGCTTGCGTACCGATGGTACAGGAGAGTGTAGTCCGTACACCATTATGACAAATGCTGCCGCCAATGGTGGTACTGAGATTTACAGGGGCGAGGATCCAGCACTACTTGAAAACAATCTTCGCCAGGCATTAAACGATATTCTTAACAGAGCATCGGCCGGTTCTGCCGCCTCAGTTATATCCAGTTCAAAGAGTGGCGAAGGTGCTGCCTACCAGGCTGTATTCTGGCCCAAAACATCCCGCGGCCTGAGCAAGCAACCTCTCTCATGGATAGGCGACGTTCACTCCATGTTTGTCGATAGCCAGGGAAGGTTGTGGGACGACTATACCACCGGAGCAATCGTCGGCGATGGTAAAATGTGGTCTGAGGATACAAACGGTAATGGCCAATTGGACGATGGAGAGGATCTGACCGGTGGGACCGCCGGCTGCCTTGACGGTGACAGAAGAATATTCTTTTACTACGACTCAACAAACAGCCCGAAAGGTACAAAGATATGTTTCAACGATTCGGTTTATCAAAATCCTGCTTCACCCGTTTGCGACCCCAGTTTAACCGGCTATTGCGGTGCAGATGCAGATTCATTTACAGAGCCTGTAGAAATCAGAGAATTTGACGAATATCTCTGGTCTGCCAACCAGGAGCTGGAAGATATTGGCGACACCGACGACATACTCGAAAACCGTACATTTTCCACCGGAAAGTGGGATTTCACTGATAACAAAAGATATATCTTCACCTGGAACGATCTTAATAATGATGGAATTGTTGAGACTGAAGAAATCATTCAATTGGACAATGATGCCTCTGACTGGTCTGCAATAGCTGCTGACCCTATCAATCACCACTCAATTCTGAATGACTTCAGAGTTGCAGACGACACCGAAATGAAGAATCTCGTTAACTGGCTCCGTGGATCTGATAGAAATTGGGAAGAGGACCACAACGGTAATGGTTTACTTGACG
>JAOZKX010000026.1 GCA_029935135.1 Desulfocapsa sp. | reverse complement strand
AAGAACCCATTATGATTACTTCCAAGGGTGACGCCGTAGGTTTTGTGGTACTCTCCATCCTGCTTCCCATTTTCGAAATGAACCAGATGATATAAATAAACCGCAGATACAAAGCCTTACTCCGAAAACCGGCCACGACGCCACCTTGCCATAAATCCTTGATTTGCCAACTTTTATTTGATATAATAGAATATTATTGTTCTTTTTACTCACTTCACACAGGTTTTCAGCTATGAAACGCTTTGTACTTATATGTTTGACTATTTTTTTCGGCTTATCTGTTCCTGCCCTTTCCCCGGCTCAGGCAGATCTTGATCCACAATTTGGAGAAAATGGACAACTGACCACCGACTTTTCCATCTATGATGATAAAGCCTATGCCATCACCGTTCAGACAGACGGTAAGATCATAATAGCAGGTCAGAGTGAAAACGGCGCCGACACAGATATTGCCGTTGCCCGTTACAACAGTGACGGAACGATTGATACAGGCTTTAACTATTCAGGACAGGTTACTATTGCAGTGGGTTCCGGGAATGATACCGGTCTTGCCATTGCCGTTCAGAAAGATGGAAAAATTCTGGTGGCGGGCACAACAGAGAATAATGGCAGTACAGATGTCGCTATTATCCGCCTGCACAGTGACGGTATCCTGGATATGGATTTTGATGACGACGGCCAGCTCACTCTCCCCATTGCAAACAGTGACGACAGTGCCCACAGCATACTCATCCAGGAAGATGGAAAGATCATTCTTGCCGGTAGTCGCATCCTCAACACAGAAAAAGATCTTTTTCTTGCCCGCTTACACAGTGATGGTTCTCCAGACACTTCCTTTGCCGATCACGGCATGCTCACAGGAACAGAGGGATACGAGGCAACAGCCCGCGGGGCAATCCTGCAGGAAAACGGTCATATCCTGCTGGCCGGCTCGACAAAAGAATCCACTGTTGTACGGGCAGCACTTTTTTCTTTTCTCGCCAATGGACGAGTTGATAGTGCTTATGGAGAAAACGGCGTAGTATTGTCTGGCCCAGAGGACCAAAACTCCCTCTTCAACGATCTTATCGCTGTTGACAACGGGAAGGTAGTGGCCACAGGTGCAGTTGAGGGCGTTTCCTATCGTTCTATTCTCCTGGCAGGATTCACAGAAACGGGAGCACTTGACCCGACATTTAATAATGGCAGCTTCGTTCTCACGGATCTTGGCAATGACACGATTGCCAACTCACTGACCATGGCGGAAGACAGCACGATCTATCTTGCGGGATCAGGCAGTAAAGGCTCAGATACAGATTTCATTCTTCTCCATTACAGTGCAAATGGTCACGAAATTTCAAACAGTCTGCCAGCTGCAACAGCTGGTGAAGAAGAAAAATCCCAGTCAATCACTGTCAAGGCTCTGGTTATTGAAAAAAGTTACAGCGACGAAATAACCACTACAGCCCCCCTGAAAAACTACACATTAACAGACTTCAACCAGTACAACGATGTCGCCAACAGCCTTATCGCCCTGAAGAACGGGAAAATTCTGGTAGCAGGTACAGCAGAGAACGGTAAAGATTCAGACTTTGCCCTCCTCAGCTTTACGAGTGACCAGCTATCATTTTTGCGGGCCTCCAATGGTGTCGACACATGGGGATACTATATCGCCACCACTCTCCCCACACATGTTACCCGTAACAGTGCGGCCAGTGGCGGATATATACGCAACAACAATATCCCCGAAACCACCGTTACCCAACGGGGTGTCTGCTATGCCATTACTCCAGGGGCCACCTGGAAAGACAGCTTTGACTCAGCCCCAGAAACGCCAACTACAACCACAACTACAGATACTGACGACGATGGAAAAGATATATCAGATCTTTTCAAAACAGACACAGTCAAAGAATGGTGTACAAAAGACGGAGATGGACTGGGTGAATTCCGTACTGACCTTATCCAGATGATTGCTGGCACAACCTACTATGCCAGAGCCTACGGGAAACTCTCCGATGACTCCGTTATCTATGGCAACGAATTCCAATTCACCACCAACGATGCCTGCTTCATTGCCACTGCTGCCTTTACCAGCCAGGACAAGACTCAGGTCAAAATCCTCCGCCAGTTCCGGGACGCCTACTTAAAGCCCTCTGTTCTGGGGAGAAAATTCATCGATACCTATTACCAGTTTTCTCCACCACTGGCACAAATCATAGCAGAGCGCCCACTCCTGCAGGCAGCAACCCGCTGCCTCCTGGCACCATTAACGACACTCAGCTACCTGAGCCTGAATCCTTATCTGGCCCTGCAGCTGGCCGGTCTCACTCTCTTTATCCTGCTCCTGTTTTTGATAAACAGCAGCAAGAAAAAAATCAAAGCCCATAGTAGCCCCCCCGTACATGGTATGTCCGGCTTTACCCTTATTGAACTCCTTGTTGTTCTGGTCATCATCGGTATCCTTGCTGGCTATGTTGGGCCACGCATCATGGGCCGTCCGGATGAGGCAAAAAGAACCATGGCCGAATCACAGATGAGCGCCCTTGGAACGGCACTGGAGATGTACAGACTGGATAATGGCTCCTACCCAACTACAGATCAGGGCTTGCAGGCCCTGGTAACTGCACCCGCCTCAGGAAGACTGGCAAAAAAATGGCGTAAGGGCGGCTATATGAAAAAAGTTCCGACAGACCCATGGGACAACGACTATGTCTATCTCAGCCCCGGCAGCCATTCTGATTTTGATATTACATCCTATGGCCTTGATGGAGAATCGGGCGGGGAAGATGCAGATGCAGATATAAATAACTGGGAGACTGAATAATCCTTGCAGGATCAAGTCTTGTCTTATCAAGCAGACCAGCATGGCTTCACCCTGCTGGAACTGCTTATCGTTGCGCTGTTAGTTTCCATTAGTCTTGCCATTTCTATTCCCACCCTGCGCCATTCCATAGTGAGTGACCAGCTTGCTGCCGGATCAAGGAAGGTTATTTCCCTTATTCAGTCTGGCCGCAGCAAAGCAATTCGGGAACGCACGCCGTATATCATCCACATTGATCCGGCACAGCAAAAACTCTGGTACCAGCCGGCCGAGACAGATGAACAGTCAGCAGGCCCCTCCGGCAATGCGATTAGCCTGCCAGCAGGAATCCGGATACAGAGAGTAGAACAGGCAAATGCAAGCGACGAGCATAGTCCCGAAAAAGATGGTCTCTGGATTTCCAAACAGGGCTATATGGACCAGACAAGCATTCAACTTGTGGACCGGAAAAACGACACAATCACCCTGCTGATCTCTCCCTTTCTGCACCGTATCAAAATCCTTGATCAAGCTTCGAGTTTTCACTAGCCCATGAAGGAACAGCAAAGAACAACAGCGGGATTCACCCTTCTTGAAGTAATGGTTGCCGTGGCAATTCTGGCCATTGCCCTCACCTCCCTTTTTGGTTCCCAATCTGCAAGTGTCTCCCTTGCTGCAGAAACCCGCTTTAACATTCAGGCACCACTGCTGGCACGCATGAAACTGGCTGAATTCCAGGCGGCACAAGAACCGATGACAGGTATGGGTGACTTTGGTGATGATTTTTCAGGATTCACCTGGGAACTCAGCACTGAAGAGGCTTTTTTGGGTGACTCGGAAGTTATGCAACCACTGGAGGGGAAACTTCAGCAGCTGACAGTAACAATACATTGGGGAGACGAGCTGTACAGCTACCAGATCGACACCTATGTGAAGGTACAGGATGAAGACGAACAATAACGGCTTTACCCTGTTGGAAATCCTGATGGCAATCTCTATCTTTGCCATCGTCATCGGCCTTGCCTACTCCTCCTATAATGCAAGTTTTCGTATTATAGGAGGAGCAACTTCACAATCTGAAATCTACAGTCAGGCCCAGACAGCCATGGAACGAATTCGGGAAGACCTGGAATCCTTTTACCCCGGAGAAACATCACTTTTTACGGGAACAAGTGATACCATCAATGGACACCGGGCAGACAGTCTGGAGTTCACATCCACTGCCAGTGTCAAATTTCATCCCTGGCAGGTAAACAGCGGCCATTCCATTATCAGCTATCAAGTCGAGGAAGATTCCGAAACAAAGACTCTGTCTATCTACCGTTCACAGCAAGCTGTGACAACAGGCGAGGACGATGAAGAAAAAACTGAGAAGACATCCGCCCTCCTGCTTAGTGACACACTTCTCGAAGTCGCCTTTGACTATCAGGACGGGGAAGGAACAGAAAAAGAGACATGGGCCGATAGCGATGAGGATAAGGAGGCGGGTGATGAGGACGGTGATGCCGCTGAGCTGCTTCCAAAACTTATCCGCCTCACCCTTCGCTTTGCCAATGGTAACGATGATGAGCTGGGAATCCTTTTTCAAACTGCCATAGTTCTTCCAGCGGCAAAAACAGACTGATGAGCAGACCACTCAACAATAACAAGGGTATGGCCCTGCTCCTGGTTGTCAGCCTGGTCAGTGTGCTTGCCGTCATAACCCTGCAATTCAGCAAGGAAATGCGGGACCATTACATTGTCTCCGCAAGTCTCAGGAGTAGCACCAGACTCGCGGTTATGGCAGAAGCAGGGATCACCATTGCCCGGGAGATCCTCATTGAAGACCAGCAGGAAAACATATTTGATTCGGCTCTGGATTCATGGGCTCTCTTAGGGGAAGAAGACCTTTCCACTCTTTTTGAATATGGTGAAATAGAGGTTTCCATATATGACGAAGGAGGAAAGTTCCAGGTCAATGCAATGATCCCTGTTGCGGATGGATCGCAAAACAATGCCCAAACGAACACTGCCAATACAGCAAACACGGCAAATACAACAAAGGTAACAAATGCAGCAAATGCAGCACCAGCCGCAACAGCAGATCCACTGCAACGGGTGAAAGACATCCGCAATATACTCTGGCGCCTTCTGCGGGCAGAGCCTTTTCTCCTGGAAGATGGGAAGGCCAGGGGAATCATCGACTCCCTTATCGACTGGCTGGACAGTGAAGACGGGGACGGGGAAGAAGAATATGGAGCAGAAGACAACTATTACCACTCCTTGAACCCTCCCTATTCCTGTAAAAATGGTCCCATTGAATCCATCGAGGAACTCCTTTTGGTAAAAGGAATAACGGAAGAACTTCTCTATGGTACGGAAGATATCCCCGCCCTTGCACCTCTTCTCACTCCCCTGGGTGACAACGGCACAATCAACATCAACACAGCAGATGTCCTGCTGCTGCAGGCACTGCATGAGGCCATGACCAAAGAAGCTGCTGAGGTAATGGTCGAATTCCGGGAGGACGAAAACAACAGCGCCCTATTGGAAAATAGTCAGTGGTATAAAAATGTTCCTTCATTTCCTGGTGATATCGAATTACAACAAGATCTTATAACAACTTCTTCAAATTTCTTTACCATTGAAGCAATGGCAACCCTTGAAGAACAACAAAAAACAATCACGGCGACAGTGGAGCGCTCCGATACAGAACTAAATACTCTGCGCTGGGACAGTGATTAACAGTTGCAAGTTGACAGCAGGCAGGCAATAGTGAATAGTAGTGTCAAGTCAATGGCTTGACTTTTTTTACCCGTATCTGCTACCTTCTTTATAAATATGTAAATGGCCCAACAACTCCTCTCCATAGATCTGCAACCCGATCTGCTGACGGCTGTCCTCCTTGACGAGGACAAAAACCGGGAGATTGTTGCATCCGCCGCTATTATTGTTAACGGGAAGGGCGCAGAAGAGGTGATCACAGAAATGGTCACCACCCTGAACTGTGCTAATTGCCGCTGCATCATCTCTTTGGGTGCCTCCTTTTTTTCCTTTCAAAATCTGACACTGCCCTTTTCTGAAAAGAAAGCCGTCGAAAAAATACTCCCTCTGGAACTGGAAAATGACATGATCAGCTCCAGTGCAGATGTTGTCATCGATGCAATGATAAACAGTGAGGAGAACGGAACGGCATCCGTAATCGCTGCCATGATTGAGCGGGCAGTCCTTGATGAATATTACACTGCCCTGACCGACAAGGAAATTTTCCCGGAAGCCATTGCACTCTCAGGCCTTGCCACCATTGCTGAGATCCAGAAGAATGGTCACCCACCGGAAGAATTTATCTTTCTTGATCTCCGCCTGGAAACAGCAGCACTCTATCTCTTTTCTGCAGACAGACTGCAGTTGGTACGTCCGCTTATCTTTAAACCCTTTCTCTTTGACAGTGAGCAGACAATCGCCCTGACCGAGGATGAAACGACTGGTCACCTGACAACCCATGGCGTCAAACACAGCGCAGAATCCTTTCGTGAACTTGCCCTCTCTGTCAAACAGACCCTGGCCTCCCTCCCGCTTCTACATGCTGCTGAACAGATTCCCATCTATATTGACGGCAGCGTCGCAAATGCAGAATCGGCAAGTACCTGGCTCGATGCATCTTTTGATACTCCGTGCCTGATCTGCGGCCGAGCAGGCTTGCTTCCGCTCCCCCCCGATCTCTCAGAAGAGACAGAAAAGCACGCTTCTTTTTTGACCGCATGTCTCAGCCTCGGTCTTCAGGAAAAAAATATCAAAGAAAGCTTTAATTTCAGCAAAGATGAATTTTCTTCCAAAAATGACCTCTCAAACTACCTACAACTGGGAAAAATCATCTCTATTCCACTGCTGGCAATGGTTTTTCTTTTTTTGGGCTACCTTGTCTATGATACCAGTAATCTCAAACAGCAACGGGCTAAACTGGTCACCGATATCCATGCTGTTTTCAGAGAAACGCTTCCCGACAGCAAACGTATTGTAGACCCGGTACAACAGCTGCAAATTGCAGTCAAAGATGCCCAGTTTTCTTCTGCTGACGGTGGCGGTGTAACGCTGCCATACACATCCCTTGATATTCTCCATGAACTCTCCAGTCGCATTCCAAAGTCCATTGAGATCCGCTTGACTCGTATGATTTATGAAATCGATGGCCTGCGACTGATGGGAATCACAGATACTTTTAACACAGTGGACAGTATGAAAAAGGAGCTGGAAAAATCACAACTGTTCACCAATGTTACCATCAGCTCTGCCAACATGAACCCAAAAGACAACACGGTCCGCTTTGAGCTGAAGCTCAGTCCGGGAGAGGCACTGCCATGAACCTATCAAAACTCTCCGCAGTGCCCCAGACCCTTGTTCGGAAAATTGGCTGGCAACAGATGGCTAAAAGGGAAAAAATCATGGTCAGCGGCCTTGCTGCCACGGTCTCTATCCTGCTCTTTTTTCAATTTGTCTTTACTCCCATCCTCAACTCCAGACAAAAGCTGCAAAAGTCTCTGCTCAAAAAAGAGGCCGAACTGCAGCAGATGCATACATTGCAAAAGGAGTATCAACTGCAGCAACAAAAATCCGGTGATATCCAGGAACGGATCGCCAAACGAGCAAAGAATTTTACCCTCTTTTCTTTTATTGAAAAGCAGGCCACTGCCGCAAAAACAAAACAGAAAATCAAGTATATGAAACCCAGTAAGGTGGAGGGGGAAGGCCTGCTCCTGGAGTCACGGGTGGATATGAAACTCCAGGATCTCACCTTAAAAGAGCTCGTTGCCTTTCTAAAAGGTGTTGAATCAACAGAAAAAGCAGTTTTTATCAACCGGATATCCATTCAGGAGCAGGGAAAAAAACAGGGCTCACTCAATGCTGTTATCCAGGTCATCACCTTCATAGGGAGAGACGCGTAATGACACTCCTGAGAAATAAGATTGTCCTCCTCTTTACACTCCTGTTCTACACAGGATCATTAACTGCAGCTCTTCTCTACTACCGGTTTCCAACAGAATCTTTCAAAGACTACTGTGAATCCTCTCTGGAAGGACTGCTGCCCGACACCAGTTGCTCCATAAAAGAGCTGAGCTACAGCTTTCCTCTGGGACTGACGGCCAAGGAGATTCGTTTCCAATCTGCTGGAGAAGAGGCCAGAGAGCTTTTTTTCATCGATCAGGCAAAAATCAAATCAACTCCCGTTGCCCTGACAACCCGCTTTCTTGTTGAGATAGACAGTGCGGAAGGGCAGCATTCCCTTACTCTGCTGCGAGATGCGAAAAAGACAAAATTCAGTCTTGAAAACATTCAGATTGAAAATTTCAATCTTGCCAAAGCCCCTTTCCTGCATCAGATTATGAATCGAAAAATCAGCGGCTATTGCCAGATAAACGGCAGCTATCAAGGCGAATGGAAAGATACCCAATACCAGGCCACCGGTAAGGGGAATATTACAATTGAAAAAGGGGACTTTCAGCTTCTTGAACCGATCTTATCATTGAAAAAAATTGATCTGCAAAAAATGGAATCTGACTTTGTCCTGCAAAAAAACGAGTTAAAATTTACCAACGGAACCTTTAACGGTAAAGAACTGACCGGAAGTTTTTCCGGTAGTGTGGGAATGCTCCCGGCCCTTCCCCAGTCCACCTTTTCATTTAGAGGGAAGATGGAGCCCTTAGCTCCCCTGCTGAAGAAGAGTAAATATGCACAGAATATGATTATTCAGCTGAAAAAACAGGGTAAACGCAGTAGTCTTCCCTTCCTTTTAGAAGGGACAGTACAGAAACCAAAATTTCACTTCGACTCCTGACACGAAACATATGACAAGTCGTTTTTCCATCATTTTTTCTTTTATTCTGGCGACACTCCTCGCTGTTGGCAGCGTTGAATTGCTCTACCGGACAGTTGCGGAAAAGCTGCAGGCAACAGAGGAAATAGAACAGACTGTGGTGACAGAAGATGAAAAACCGGCAGCAGCAGAAAAAACAAAGAAAGCCGCCCCTGCTGTGACTAAAAAAACCAGTAAACAGGTACAGAAGAGTGGCAGGGACTATTCACTCATCGTTAAACGAGAGCTCTTCGGCACACCAAAAAAAGAGGCAAAACAAGCCCCGAAAGCAGAACCGGTGCTGAACACAACAACTCTTGACCTGATCCTCCTTGGCACCATCAGTGGCGAAGGTGACACACAGCGTGCTATCATCCTGGATAAGAAGGCGAAAAGCCAGGATATTTACTATAATGGAGACGCCATCGGCCCTGCCCTTATCAAACAGGTGGAACGGGGAAAGGTTATTCTCACCATTGATGGAAAAGATGAAGTGCTGCTGATGCTGGAGCCAAAGTCCATCAAGACAAAAGGGGGAGGGAAAAATGAGGCTGCCACACTTGCGGATCTTATGGCAAAACATATCAATATCCCTGAAGATGAACTGGAAGCCAAGAAAACCCCACCCATTTCCAGAAAATCCAGTTCCAGAAAAATGACTTTTAAAAGACCTAAAAAACAGGAAAACGACAAATGAACGCCCTTCACCTGAAAACTGTATCTGAGAATTCCAGATCCTTTCTTCTGCTTTTTTTCTGCACTCTCCTGCTGATCATTCCCTCTACGCAGGCCTTTAGTGCAAAAAAACAACCTGCAGCACAGAATAAAGAAAAAGCCCAACGCTTTATCACCATTGATTTTGACAATGTGGATATCCGCCTCTTTATCAAATACATCAGTGAGCTGACTGGAAAAAACTTCATTATCGATAAAACCGTAAAGGGAAATGTTTCCATTATCTCTCCCACCAAAATATCGGAGACAGAAGCATATCATGTCTTTGAATCTGTCCTCTCTGTAAATGGCTTTACCACCATTCCGGCAGGGGCAATGATCAAAATTATGCCCTCCGTTCGGGCCCGAACCGAAAATATAGAAACCCTTTTCCACGGAAAAAGCTCCCGTCCGGAGGACAAGATAGTCACCCAGTTGATTCCCCTTGTCCACACAACCCCTGGCGAAATGAAAAAGGTGCTCGCCCCTCTGGTATCAAAGACCTCAGTGGTTATAGCCCATACCCAGTCAGGAATGCTGATTGTGACAGATACACTGTCTAACATTCAAAAACTCCTCTCCATCATCGAGTCCCTTGATGTGGATTATTCCAGTGACGAACTGGAAGTCATCCCCCTGCAGAATGCTACCGCCAGCACCATGGCCAGCACCATCAATACTATTTTCCAGCGATCTGCCGCCCCAAAAAAAGGCGCTATTATCTCTACGGGAATAAAAGTCGTCCCCTATGATCGTATCAATGCCCTGATCCTGCTTGCCGGACCAGGCGATATTCTCCGCGTAAAACGTCTTATTGCCATGCTGGATACGGAATCCGAACAGGATGAGGGGAACATTCAGGTGGTCTATCTGCAGCATGCCCGGGCAAAAGAGCTGGCTGCCGTCCTCACCAGCCTTCCCGGACAACAGCAGGCAGCAGGTGGCAAGGGCCCTAAGAAAGCTCCTTCCATTTCCACCAGTGTCAAGATCATGCCGGATGAAGAGACAAACTCCCTTATCATCACCGCCTCCAGGACAGAATTTAAGGTACTAAACAATGTGATCAAAAAACTGGATATCCCAAGGCGGATGGTTTACCTGGAAGCCCTGATTATGGAGGTGGACACAGATGCTTCTTTTGAAGTTGGCGTCAAATGGATTGGCGGCGGTCTCTTTTCAGATGATACCGGGGCAGTCCTTTCAGGATGGGGCGGAGAGAAGGGTTTTGCCGCCACTGATGCCGTAGGCACATCCTTGGACATAGCAGATGCTGCAGTTGGCAGTGGATTTACTCTGGGTGTACTAAAAAAAGGGATTGAGATTGGAGGCATAACCTTTCCCAGTATTGGTGCCGTCCTTAAGGCCCATAAGAGTGACTCCAGTATCAATATCATAGCCACTCCGCAGATTCTGACCACCGACAATAAAAAAGCTGAAATCAGCGTGGGTGAAAACATACCCTATCTGGATACAGCCAATACGGCAGATACTTCAGAACGAGGTTACGAAAGCTACAAATACAAGGATGTGGCCACGAAACTCTCCATCACCCCACAAATCAATCAGGCCGACACCCTGCGTCTGGAAATAACGACCGAGGTCAGCAAGGTCAAGTCACTGGGGGTAGGAGGGACAACACCTACCACCTACAAACGAACAGCAGAAACGACCGTACTCGTCCAGGATGGGGAGACCATCGTCATTGGGGGAATTATTGGCCATGATGCCACTGAGGGTGAATGGAAAGTCCCACTGCTGGGCGACCTCCCCCTTGTGGGCTGGTTATTTAAAACAAACAGCACCAACCACCTGAAAACAAATATGTTTATCTTTATCACCCCGCATATTATCAAAAATCCTGCCGATATGGCCCGGGTAACTCTGACCAAAGAAGACCAGCTCGATGCGGTTATGCCCAGAGTCAAAGAGCAACTGCACAAACAGATCAATCTAGGTCACTCCATGGCGCTTGCCGATATGGGATTTCAGAAACTCCAGCTTGAGGAATATGATGAAGCGAAGGACTATTTCTCCGAAGCCCTGGAAATCAACCCGAACTCACCATACGCCCTGATGAATATGGGGACTATCTGCGAACGGGAAGGAAATCCTGAGGAGGCCATCAAATACTACCAGCAGGTTATAGCAAATGGAGTAGAGAGTAAAAACGGGGAGACCAAAGGAGTTGGCCCCGCAGAATCAAACATACTTATCCTGTGCCGGAAAAATATTGATCGACTTCTCCTGAAACAGGACACATGGCCCTATATTGAAGACACTGAATAGACTAATCTTGCCAAAGAGACGATCCATGAGCACCACAAACAGTAGCCCCCATACCGCAAAGCTCTAAGGGAACCATGCAACCGTCAGAAAACTTTTTTATTGAAAAACTTGGTATCCCGGAAGATGTCCTGCACAAAGCCCTTGCTGCACAACAGGACAAAGGGGGAAATCTGCTCCGTATTCTTGTACGCCAGGAAGCGGTTGATGAAATTGACCTGTTAGAAAAACTGGGTGAAGTTCTGAATATGGAGCATTCTATCTCTCTTCCCTCTGAGATTCTTGCTGATTTTACCGCAGATGTTCCCATCGGTTTTCTCAAAAAACATCTTATGATGCCGATTGCCCTTCGCGACGACATCTATATTGCCATTAACGACCCCTTCAATTTTCAACCCCTGGACAACCTCCGCCGCATTCTCGGATGGGATGACGCCCGCCCCGTGCTCTACCCGCAAAATTCTATTATTTCAGCCATCAACTTCGCCTACGACATGACCCAGAATACGGCCGAAGAGGTGATGCATGATATTGATGAGGACGATCCGGAGGCACTTTTTTCAGAAATTGAAGATACGGGTGATTTACTCGATGACACCAGTGATTCTCCAGTTATTAAACTGGTCAACCTTATGTTTTCCCAGGCAGTACGGGACAACGCCTCCGATATTCACATTGAACCCTATCAGAATTCCCTGAAGATCAGACAACGACTGGACGGTATCCTC
>JAOZKX010000273.1 GCA_029935135.1 Desulfocapsa sp. | reverse complement strand
TTTCAATGGATCTAATTTCAGGAAAATCAGGTAGTAAATGATGTGTTGTCGGAAATCCTATGAATCCCCATGCTGGTTTTTTTATGTTTATTGGAATTGTGAGTAACGAGTGATTAAGCCCAAAATATTTTACAAATCTATGCTGGTGGCAAGTGCAATTATTCTTGCCTATACACTGGTGTTGTTACTTGTTGTCCTCCCGCTGGTTGAAGAGAGCACGCAATCTCTGGAAGAAAAGAACGGGAAGGAAATTCTCAATAAAGTTGTGCTGCTTACCAAAAATATGCAGACAAATCTTGAAGATTTTCAAATAAAAGCACTACAGTATCACAAAAAAGAGCTTAAAACTCTGACAGATACTTTCTGGTCAATCGTCCAGGAAAAATATAAACAGTCCCGCCCGGAAAATATTGGATCTCTCCTGCAGAACAAAGGGGAAGAGTTTAGAAACAACCTCACTCTTTTCTATAATAAAAATAAAAAGAGCATGAGCACGGAGGAACTGCAACAAGCTATTATTCACTATATTAATATCTATAGATACAGCAAAGGATCCGGCTACTTTTTCATTCATAAACAAACCACGGTGGTGGAACATCCTATCTACCCTGAATTTAAAGGGAAAGATTTTGCCCATCTGAAAGATGAAAACGGAATTCATTTTGTGCGGGAGTTTCATAGGATCTGTCAGGAGAAAGGATCCGGGACTCTTCGTTACCAGTGGAAACATGCAAAAACAGGAGCTATGGAAGAGAAAGTTGCCTTCGTTTTCACATTTGAACCATTTGACTGGATAATCGGCACAAGTGGTTCCTTAAAAGAATTGCAGGAGATGCTTAAGGATGAAGTTATCACTCTGGCGAATACGATTCGCTATGATACGGATAACTATTTTTTTATATATGGCTACGATTACAAGGTTATTGCTCATCCCTATATTGCAAAGGGCACTGATTTCAGCGAAGTGCGAGATTCTCACGGTAACCTGATTGTGCCGCCAATGATTAAGGTGGCTAGAGAGCAGGGAGAAGGGTTTACCAGGTACTGGTGGAAAAAAGATCCTGAGAGGGAGGAAACATTTGAAAAATTGACCTTTTCCAGAGACTTCCCGGATTGGCAGATGGTTATCCACACCGGTACTTATATCGATGATATACAACACGAAATTGACACCAAGAAAGCAGAACTGATTGAACAGTTGGCCCATATCGTCAGAAAAACAACTGTTGGAAAAACAGGCTACCTCTTCATTGTTGATGGTGACAGCAATATGGTCATCCACCGTAATGCGTATATAGTCGGCAAATATACCAGGGGGATGAAAAACCCAGTCAGCGGAAACAGCATTTTTGAAGATTTGACTGATGCAGCTAAATCGGGTAACTCACTATATTACAAGTGGGACAGGCCGACTGACAAGGGAAATTTTATTTATGATAAGATATTGTGGGTTGTATATATTCCTGAACTTCAATGGTTTGTTGCCTCTTCTGTTTATGCCAATGACTTGAAAGAAACTTCTCAGCAGTTAAAGAAGGTGATACTGTTCCTTGGCTGCACTATCTTCCTGCTCTCCTTTTTGATCAGTCTGATTTTTTTTAGAAGACTGCTGAAACCTATTACTACACTCTCAAGGTTGGCCAGTCGAGTCACTGGCGGCGATTATTCTGTTCGTTCACATCTACAGAGCAATGATGAAATAGGGGCCCTGGCCAATGAATTTAATACAATGGTGGATACTATTGAGGATAATATTCATAGTCTTGATAAAAATGTTGCTGAGAAAACGAAAGAGATTGAAGAGCAGAACATGTTGTTTGAGACTCTCTTTTATGAGAGCAGTGATGGATTCTTGCTTATCCGGGACGGACTATTTGTCGATTGTAACAGAGCAGCGTATCAGATGCTGCGTTATGATGGGAAAAATGAGTTGATGACTCTTCATCCATCGAAAATATCTCCACCGCTGCAGGCAGATGGTCGGAATTCTCAGGAGAAAGCTGATGAGGTAATGGCGCACGCCATGGAAAAAGGCTCCAGTCGTTTTGAATGGACACATCTGTGTAAGGATGGCAGTGAAACACTCTTTGAAGTGGTGCTGACCAGAGTTGTGTTGAAAGATGACTTTTATATTCATGTTGTCTGGCGTGATATTAATGAAAAAAAAGCGGCAGAGCAGCAATTGCAAAAGACTGTTCGTGAATTTTCTGCTGTTATGGATGCCATTGATTACGGCGTGCTTTTTATGGATAATCAACTGCAGGCCAGAGTTGTGAATCAGGCCTTTCGTGATATCTGGGGCGTATCTACTGATTTTGTCAACGAACACCCAACCATGCGGGAGTTGATGGAATACAACCGGGATAACAATCTCTATCCTGTGGAGGATTCTGACTTTGATCACTATATGGATGAGCGCGAGAGCGCTGTCCGTCAGGGGACAATTTCTCCAGGAATACTTGAACAAAGAGATGGCACAATACTGCAATACCAGTGTGTTGTGCTGCCAGACGGCTGGAGGATGTTGACATATTTTGATATTACCGAATTAAAGAATACCCAGGATCAACTTGCCCGTGCCCAGAAAATGGAGGCCATTGGGATGATGGCCGGCGGTGTTGCCCACGATTTAAATAATATTCTCTCGGGCATTGTCAGTTATCCTGAGCTGATCCTTTTACAGTTACCGGAGGAGAGTAAGCTGAGAAAACCCATTGAAGCCATTCGGGACTCAGGTAAGCGAGCGGCAACTGTGGTTGCCGATCTTCTTACCGTTGCAAGGGGTGTTGCCAGTACAAGAGAACCGCATGATATCAATGTCCTGATCCAGGAGTACCTGCAATCTCCGGAATGTGAAAAGCTGGAATCCCTGCATCCAGATGTGGTCTGTACAAAATATTTACAGGCGGCTCAATCTATAATTTCCTGTTCTCCCATGCATATCAAAAAGACAGTTATGAATCTGCTGACAAATGCAATGGAAGCAGTGGGACTAAGTGGGGAAATAACTATCTCAACCGCTAACCTGGAAAATGATGGACGGGGCCGGGAAGAAGGAAATAGCCTGCCAGTAGGTCATTATGTGGTCTTAACCGTACAGGATAATGGACCGGGGATTAATGAGGACAATATACGCCACATTTTTGAACCTTTCTACAGTAAAAAAGTGATGGGAAGAAGCGGCACAGGTCTTGGACTTACGGTGGTGTGGAATACGGTGGAGGATCATGGTGGTGAGATTCGTGTGCAGAGTAGTGAAAAAGGAACGCTCTTCACACTCTATTTTCCTCTCAGCACTGAGAGCGTAAACCATCATAAAGAGAATGGGGAAGAAAAACAGCTCTATAACGGGGCTGAAGAGCATATCCTGGTCGTGGATGATGAGCAGCAGTTACGGGATATTGCAAGCGAGATATTGACAACTCTTGGATACACTGTCACTTCGGTGGCTTCCGGTGAAGAGGCCATTGAATTTGTACGGGAAAATCCTGTGGACCTGCTTGTTGTTGATATGTTGATGGAACCTGGAATAAATGGTCGGCAGACCTATGGGGCAATCCTGCAGCTCTACCCCGAGCAGAGAGCTATCGTTGCCAGTGGATTTTCTGAGAGTGATGATGTGAAGGCTACATTGAAACTTGGAGCCCATGGTTTTATCAAAAAGCCCTACTCCATTGAGCAACTTGGCTCAGCAGTGAAAGAAGCATTGATGAGTTAACCAAACTTTGGTGAAGAGCGTTTCGGCTTTGCTTACATTGCCGTCCCACCCCCTTGCTCAGCAATCAGGTACAAAAAATAAAGTGGCTCTATACGAAACTCAGCTACAAAGTGATTGATACTGTCGGTACCAGGGCAGGCCACTACTCAATCCGAGGGACGCCATAAACCCATCCCTGGGGGCTTGACCGCA
>JAOZKX010000272.1 GCA_029935135.1 Desulfocapsa sp. | reverse complement strand
CGAACATTTTCACATAGCCGCCAAGGGGAAAGGCGCTTACAAGATACTCGGTATCGCCTATTGTTTTGCCAAACATTTTTGGGCCGAAACCAAGGGAAAATTTTAAGACACGAACTTTAAAAAGCTTTGCAAAAAGGAAATGACCTAGTTCATGGACAAAGATCAGGATACCAAGGACTACTATAAAGGAAACAAGGGTATTCATATAAACCTCGAAAACAAGTTTTCAGTTTAGGGGCAAACGCGGCAGCAGCTTCCCTGTCTGAAAACTATTTTTTTTCTGTAACAATCCTTTCAGCTTCCTTTCGTGCCCTGCTGTCGGCTAAAAGAATATCATCTATTTTATCTTCACTGCCTTCTGTTACAACTTCCATTACTTTTGCCACTGTTGCGGCAATGTCAAGAAAAGATATCTTGCCATCAAGAAAAGCGGCTACACAAATTTCATTTGCTGCATTCAAAACAGCAGGTAAGACCCCTCCCTGGCGAATGGCCTGGAAGGCCAGCGAAAGTGCGGGGAAGCGTTCATAATCCGGTTCGTGAAAATCAAGAGAGGAACACTTGGCAAGGTTCAAACTGGGAAGTTTCATGGGCAGGCGCCTTGGGTAAGAAAGGGCATAGGCTATGGGAATGCGCATGTCTGGGATGCCCAGCTGAGCCACTACAGAGCCGTCCTGGAACTCGACCAGGGAATGGACAATGGATTGCGGGTGGACCACCACCTCAATATCTGACACAGAGACATCAAAGAGCCATTTTGCCTCAATAACCTCCAGCCCTTTATTCATCAGAGTTGCGGAATCTATGGATATTTTACGACCCATATCCCAATTGGGATGGGCAAGTGCCTGGGCGGGACTGACTGCCTTCAGCTCTTCTCCACCTTTCTCCCTGAAGGGTCCACCTGAAGCGGTGAGAATAATCTTGGCAACATCCCTCTTATCACCCGCTTCAAGTGCCTGGAAAATAGCAGAGTGCTCAGAATCCACAGGAAGGAGGTTGATATTTTTTCTTCGACAGCTGTCCATGACCAACTTTCCTGCCATGACCAGTGTTTCTTTATTGGCAAGGCCGATATCTTTGCCGGCTTCAATGGCCGCAAGGGTGGGCAGAAGTCCGGCAGCTCCAACAATTGCCGAGATCGTCATATCTACAGAGTCCAGGGCAGCTACCTCCTCTGCGCCGGAGTTACCATAAACAATTTTGTTACCATAGGAATCAGGTAATTCACGCCGGAGTTGCTCGGCATCTTCTGCTAAAGCGACAGATATCCGTTCTGGTGAAAATTCAAGCACCTGTTTCTTAAGTTTGCCTATGTTTCTGCCTGCTGCCAAACCTGCAACAGTATAGCGATCAGGAAAGCTGCGCACAACATCAAGGACATTGCAACCGATGGAACCTGTGGAACCGAGTAGGGAGAGTGCTTTCATAATATTTAGAAGAGTAGCAGCAGGTAGTAAAGAACTGGAGCGGCAAAGAGAATAGAGTCCGCACGATCGAGAATACCACCATGACCACCCAGGATTGTGCCGGAATCTTTTGTCTTGGTAGCTCGTTTTATTACAGATTCAGTGAGATCCCCACAAATTCCGACAATACCAAGGAGAATAGCGGCAAAGAGAAGAAATCCCCAGGGGATCGTATCAAAAAACAGAAGGGCAAGGCCAACAGCAGTAACCATCCCGCAGATGATTCCACCCACGGCACCTTCAATGGTTTTATTGGGGCTGATTAAAGGACTGAGTTTATGTTTGCCGAAAATTCGTCCGCTATAATAGGCACCGGAATCAGAACCTGCGGTGATACCGGTCAAAACAAGGAGCCAGTAATTACCTTCAGGAAGCGTACGAATAAGATACAGATGGGCTCCAAGAAAACCGACATAGACAAGACCTAACCCTAAGCGACTGAAGAAAGCATAGATATCAAACCCCTCTTCATAACGAGCCAGCGTCCAAAAGGCCAGGAGCAAAAAGGCGCAACTCAGTCCACCTGAAACACCAATAGAGGGAAGAAAAAGAAGAGCAAGAAGTGGCAATAGAGACAAAATACTGAAGGAGACAGCCTGCAGGGAACTTTCCGTCATCTTCGCCATTTGTGCATATTCATAGCCGCCAATGGCAAGGGCAGGAAGTAACACGAGGGCAAAGAGCAAGGCGGAGCCTTTCCAGAGGAGAACCAGCCAACAGGTAGCTAAGATGAGACCTGGAATAACTCTGTTCATGGATCAGTTTCCTTCAAGTTGGGCACTGGTCCGGCCAAAGCGTCGTTCCCTGCCCTGATAATGGGCAATGGTCTCTGCAAAGGCATCCCTGCGAAACTCCGGCCACATGGTATCTGTAAAACAGATTTCGGCATATGATGCCTGCCACAATAAAAAATTAGAAAGCCGCGCTTCTCCTCCGGTGCGAATAAGGAGGTCAGGATCTGGCAGATGGGCAGTGTAGAGGTGCTCTGAAATAAGTTTTTCGTCAATATCATCAGGGGACAGACTATTCTCCTGTACCTTTGCAGCAATCCCTTTAACAGCATGAACCAATTCCAGACGACCACCGTAACTTAAGGCAAGATTGAGAATAAGTTTGTCGTTGTTCTTCGTTTCCTTGATGGTCTGCTGCAATACTTTCCGCACATCAGCAGGCAACCGGGGTATATCACCAATACAGGTCAGGCGAACGGAATTTTTTAACATCTTGGAGAGTTCAGAGAGCAGATAAGCCTTTAGCAGGGACATGAGCCCCCCGACCTCTTTTTCAGGGCGCTTCCAGTTTTCAGATGAGAATGCATAGAGGGTCAAGACCTTGACGCCCCAATCCCTGGCACATTCAACAATTTCCTGAACAGACTCCACTCCAACTTTATGCCCATAAAGGCGCGGACGATGTCTCTGCTGCGCCCATCGTCCATTACCATCCATTATGATAGCAATATGATGGGGTACACGCTGGGGGTCTATAGATGGGTGTCCATTCATGGCTACGGCAGAAGAGAAATTGAAAAAGCTTAAACTTCCATCATCTCTTTTTCTTTGCGTTCTGTAATTTCATCGATCTGTTTGACATAGGTATCAGTTTCAGCCTGAGCCTCATCCTGTTGCTTAAAGAGATCATCTTCGGCAATCTCTTTATCTTTTTTCTGTTTCTTCAGGATATCTATGGCCTCACGACGACTACTGCGAACAGTGACTTTGAACTCTTCTGCGACTTTCCGTACCTGCTTGACCAGCTCTTTACGACGTTCTTCTGTGAGTTGAGGGATGGTCAGACGAATAACTATACCATCATTAGCAGGGGCCAGACCGAGATTTGATTTGAGTATAGCTTTTTCTATAGCTGGGACCATCTGAGGATCCCAGGGCTGGATGGCAATCATTCTACTCTCAGGAATGGTCATCGTTGCCACTTGATTCATAGGCATGGGACTGCCATAGGCATCGACAGAAATCCCATCAAGGAGTGATATGGAGGCTCGTCCCGTTCGCACCTTGGACAGTTCATTTTTGAACGACTCAACACTTTTCGCCATTTTATCGGCCATTTCAACAATCACAGCACTCATAACCCATCTCCCCTTCAATTTATATGCAGACGATTCAACTTTCGATAAGACTACCTATCTTTTCTCCACGCACTGCCCGTTCTATATTACCCGGTTTGGTCATATTCAAAACCAGAATAGGTTTTTTATCTTCCTGAGCAAGTGAGATCCCGGCAGCATCCATAACCCTCAGGCCTTTTGTTAAAACATCATGATAGCTGAGGCGATCATACTTCACTGCGTCATCAAATTTCTCAGGGTCCTTATCATACACACCATCAACCTTCGTCGCCTTAATAATCACATCGGCATCAACCTCAAGCCCTCGTAGGACTCCTGCTGAGTCTGTGGTGAAATAAGGGTTACCGGTACCGGCGGCAAAAATAACTGCACGCC
>JAOZKX010000025.1:10805-12459 GCA_029935135.1 Desulfocapsa sp. | reverse complement strand
CCAGCCCTACTTCCAGATCCGAGGCATCAAGTTCTGAACAGATACCAGCTGCCGCCTCAGACTTTAGCCGCAGGACCATGAATGCTGCCTATCAGGCCATGGCTGCTTTTTCCTCCTAACCTCCTCTGCGCCCCCTTTGTAATCACATTCACTCATGAAACAGACGCAATTCAACCCAGAATTCTTCACATTTCTGCAACAGGCAGCGACCCCATTTCACGCCACGGCAGCACTCGCTGAAATGTTCCAGGCCAATGGATTTCAACTCCTTCTTGAAACTGAGAAGTGGATCACAAAGCCAGGGAAACACTATTACTGTATTCGTGATAACGGTACAATCCTGGCCTTCAGGATTTCTCCAACCGCTACCGATGAGACACCATGGAGAATGACAGCTGCCCATACCGACAGTCCTGCACTACAGTTAAAACCCCTGCCACAAAACAATAGCAATGGTTATAGTCAGCTTGGGATTGAGGTATATGGAGGCCCCCTCCTCTCCACATGGTTTGACCGCGACCTGAGTATTGCTGGAAGAGTTGCTGTACTGGAGAAAAACGATACAATTTCCATGCGGCTTCTGGATTTCAAGCGGCCTCTGCTCATCATTCCCAGCCTGGCCATTCACCTGAACAGAAAAGCCAACGAAGAGCTGAAGATTAACAAACAGAAGCATCTCTACCCAATAGTGGCTCTAACAGGGGATGGAGATATCTCTTTTCAGGAAATCCTTATCCAGCAACTGGGAAAAGAGCATTCACAGTGTCTGCTGGAAAAGATAGTGGGATTTGATCTTTTCTGCTATGACACACAGCCCCCTGCCCTTATTGGGCTCAATGAAGAGTTTATAGCTGCCGCTCGCCTGGATAACCTGGCCAGCTGCTTCGTGGGGGCAAAGGCATTACTGCAGGATGAGACATCTGACAACTGTCTTTTGCTTTGCAGCAATCACGAAGAAATCGGTTCCGCCACAGTGGCTGGAGCACAGGGAACTTTTCTCCGCTCCGCACTGGAGAAAATCCTGCCGCAATCGTTTCACAACAATCAATTCACACACAGCTCCATCCTCCTCTCCATGGATAATGCCCATGCTGTGCATCCCAATTTCCCGGATAAACACGACCCACATCATCTCCCCCTGCTCAACGGGGGGCCAGTGATTAAGCATAATGCCAATCAACGCTATGCAACGACCTGCCGCTCTGCTGCTATCTACAAAACAATCGCTGAAGAAGTGTCTGTCACGCCACAAGAGTTTGTTATGAAAAATGATATGGCATGCGGCAGTACCATCGGACCAATTGCCGCAACTGACCTTGGAGTTCAAACGATTGATATAGGCATCCCAAGCCTGGCCATGCATTCCATTCGGGAGTTAACTGGTACCAATGATCCCTATCTCCTCTATAAGACCATAGCCCATTTTTATAACAGGCCGAGTCTGCCAAAGGTTCATGGTTAAATGTGGAATAAATTTCCGGTCATACTGTGCTGCTGCCTCACCCTCTCTTTGCTAACGACTTCCCCAGGCAGAGCTTCACAGCTGCAGCAGTCTCTTGATAAGTACCGCAATACAACAATTTCACAAAATACTCTGCAGCGCCTTGCACCATACAACCGTTATATCAATTACTATTCACAATTCACCTTTTTC
>JAOZKX010000025.1:0-10795 GCA_029935135.1 Desulfocapsa sp. | reverse complement strand
CGGATTTTATTCGCGCACTTATTCTTGCTGAATCAAATGCTGATCCCCGTGCCGTCTCCCATAAAGGTGCCAAAGGACTCGGACAAATTATATATTCCACTGGTAAACAAGCGGCAAAAGAACTTTCCCGCTCAAAGTATCGTTTTCACTCTGTACCCAAAAACAAGCTGGCCAATTTAAAAGAAGAAGATCTTTTTGATCCGGCCATCAATATTCTCCTCACCTGCTATCTTATATCAAAATATAACTATAAATTTGATGGCAGACTGGAGCTTGTGCTGTCAGCCTGGAACGCCGGCGAGAACCTTGCAATACTCCACAGAGGAAAGCACGCTCCCTACCCGGAGACAATTAATTTGATTGGAAAGGTAAACAGTTACTATATCGACCTCCTGCGCAAACGAGAGAAGTCCTACAAGCAATAAGAAACTCCTACTCAGGCAACCAGATCAACTTGCTGAACAGTCCCCACGCCACCATCTTGTCTTACAAAAAGAGAGGTGGATTGAACCTGCCCCTGCAGAGTATTATCACTGTCCTTCAGCGAAAAAAGCGTTGCTGCTGAATTGAGGTATATGGCTCCTATGCCTTTTTCTCCCAGGGCAAAGAGGCTATCATTACCATCTGCATCCTTGACCCAAATTCGTAAATTGTCATAAATGGCATCATTTTCATCTATCCAGTTATTCTCATCCAGGTCATATGCGGCAAGATCTTTGAAACCATTTCCGCTTTCAGGTCCAAAAAGCTCAGAGCCGTTATTAATTGTCTGATCATTGTTTTTATCCAGCGCCAGGAAACCACTGCCAGGCTGCAGGAAAGAGATCTGGTTTTCCCTGCCATCCATATCAATATCAAAAGAAAACTTTCTCTCAGAGAGTTCCGCCGCCTTCCCGGAAAAATTGATCACCAGAGGATCTTTTAATGCATCGCCAGCACGAATTGTAAGTTGTTCTTCTGTGAAAAATTCACGCGACATCTGTAAGGATACTGTAAAATCAATCTCCATACCATCTTCGGTGATGATCTTTCCTGATGAGGAAAAATTAGTAGATTCATATTCATAATGAGATTCATAGTAATCGTAAACCAACCCTCCTGCAGAAGGTGCTTCTCTTTCACTCTCAGGATGTTCAATCGTTGCAGAAACTGGTTTTGTTGCTGTGTCTTGAACTTGATTTGGCGTATGGATTTGGATTTGTTTTCCAGTTAGCCGTTCTACCATGGCCTTTAAGATCCTTATATTGAGATCTGCCATCAGTTCCTGATCGGCAGGAATCGGTTCCGCTACTGCCTTCACAGGTCGATTTCTCACAATCTTCTCTGAAAAGGCAACTGTAGTGGATTTACTGAGCAGTGCAATATGCTTCTGCACATCAATCTGTCTCCCTAGTCCATTGGTGTCAGTGCGAAGCAGAGGTTCTTCTCCTGCTCCCCAGACGGTGAGATTTTCAATTTTTGTATGTTTAGCGAGAAAAGATCTGTCTGAGAGAAACAAGATGGAAGAATCTGAAATTTTCATGTTCGGCCCTCCTTGGCTTGCATGAAAAAGATGGTATGGGGCTCAAATCATCCCTGACCAGAACTCCTGAAAATATTTATTCCTTATCTTTATCGCCCTTTTTCCAATTTTTCTTTAGGAAAATTGACAGAAAAGATCAGTTTTGGGTAATTCTACCTATTGGCAAAGGAGTCAGGATTAGATAGGATGATGGTATAGTTAGATACGAGATACAATCTTTTGGTCACAGGAATGAATCAAAAAGAAGAGCGTAATACGATAAATCATCAGGGAGAGCTCAAATGTTTATAAACAGTAAAGACGAAAAGCGTGCCACTGCTCGCCTAACTCTTGCTTCAAAAGTAAGCATTTTAGACGATAAGCACAATAAAATACAAGGAATCCTTCAGGACCTGAGTGCCACCGGAGTTTCTATAAAAACCGACACGCGTTTAGATACAGGCAGTAGTTGTAATCTTTCTATTACCATCGAAGGAAATAACAGTAACCTTATGATAGATGAACTCAGTGCCAAAGTTATTCGTTTTAACGATAATGTAGTGGCTCTCGAATTTAAAGACAAAATGGAATGGCTGACCCTCTTTTATGTCTATAAAAATAAATTCAAAATAGATAAGAAATAGCCTTTGCACGGGTAACCGCCGCAAACAATACAGAAAAAAAGCCCGTTCCTTAAAAGGAACGGGCTTTTTTTATACTGGTAGCAATCTGATTGTCGACATTATTTATTTAATATCGCCAATGATTTTTCCATCTTTGTGTTTATAATTCCACCGATATGTTCAGCTGTCCAGATGCCATCTTTACGAACAGCCTTTGATGCATTGCCAAAACTAATGCGGACTTTCTGGCTGGAGAGAGCATCCAATGCTTTTTGAACTCTCTCCTGAACTTCCTCTTTGGAGAATCCTTCCGCCTGGCCAATGGGCCCAAGCTCTTTCATCTCCTCTGTAAATTCAGTAATTAACTGGACAAACCTTGGAGCCTCTGCAGCAGATGCCCATTGCAAACTGAATCGTTCTTCTTTTATTCCAACATCTGTCAGCACCTTTTTCACCAGTGCATTCACTCCCATCGCGTCATAATTACCAACCTGGTAATGGCATTCGCCAAGTTGTCAGCCGCCTGTGAATATGCCGTCGGCTCCTTCGAGGAATCCTTTTAGGACAAAGGAAGGATCAACCCTACCGGTACACATCACCCGAACAGTTCGCATATTCGGAGGATATTGAAAGCGAGATACCCCTGCCGCATCGGCTGCTGCATAACAGCACCAGTTACAGAGGAACCCAAGAATTTTTGGGCTGAATGAATTTTCTGACATATTTATTCTCCGCAAATCTTTTTTTGCTAATAAAACAATTAAATTACAAATGTAATCACTTAGGCTGCAGCTTCTTCCTTCACCTTGTTATTACCGAAGGCTTCAATCTGAGAAATAAGCTGTTCATTGGTAAAGCCACCCATGGATATGGCGAATGTAGGACAACGAGACGCACAGATACCACACGCCTTACAGGAGGCGGAAACCGTTTCGGCTTTACGTTTCTTACCTACTTTTTTCATCACAATTGCACCATAGGGACAAAGACTGGTACAGATTCCACAGCCTATACAATCATCCTGGTTAACAGAGGAAACAATGGGGTCAACCTTAACAAATCCTTGTACAAGCGGCATTGAAGCTTTTGCTGCAGCAGCCTGGGCCTGAACAATGGTCTCATCTACTGGTTTTGGCGCATGGGCCAGACCACAGATATAAATTCCCTCCACAGCTGCCTCCACAGGGCGCAGTTTAACATGGGCTTCAAGGAAGAAATTATTGGCCGTAACCGGTAATTTCAACATCTTTGACAGCTCTTCGGTTCCATCAGGGACAATACCAACAGACAGAGTAACCAGATCAGGACTCATGCTGACTTCTTCCTGCATGATGGAATCAAAGAAATCCACCTGAACCTTCGTCCCTTTCTTGGTAACAACAGGTTTACGATCCATCTCGTAAGGAATAAAGATAACACCTTTTTTTCGTGCTTCAAGGTATGCATCCTCGGCAAAACCGTAGGTACGGATATCACGATATAAAACAATAATCTGAGAACCGGGGTTGATCTCTTTTATCTTCAGAATATTCTTTATGGCATGGTTACAGCAAACTTTGGAACAGTAGTTCAGGTCATCACCACGGGAACCAGCACACTGGATCATAACAATTGAGTCCGGGGCACGATTCTTGGCTCGACCCGCAAGCTTTGTTTCAAGCTCCTGCTGAGTCACAACCTTTTTCGACTTACCAAGTTCGTACATATCAGGACGATGCTCATGTCCACCAGTGGCCACAACAATAACACCATGGTCAAAGGTCTGTTCTTTCTTTTTCTTCCCCTTACCAGACTCAATGACAGAGGAAAAATTCCCGACAAACCCAGAAGTCTGGGCAAGAGCAGCATCGGTGACAACATCGATCAATTTGGATTTATTAATCCTAGCAGTGAGCTTTTTCAGATAATCAGAAATTTTTTCACCATTAATGGTGTTTTTCAGATTAAGAAGATTCCCGCCAATCTTAGAAGATTTCTCTATAAGAACAGATTCAAAGCCCTGATCGGCTATAGAAAGTGCAGCCGTCATGCCTGCCACTCCGCCACCAATAATCAATGCCTTGGCTGTTACAGGAACAGTCTGCTCGGGAAGCGGCTGAATATGAGCAGCCTTTGCAACAGCCATCCGAACGAGGTCTTTTGATTTCTGAGTAGCGGCTTCCGGTTCATTTGCATGTACCCAGGAACATTGGTCCCGAATATTTACCATCTCAAAAAGATTTCTATTCAGCCCAGCATCTTTTAGTGTTTCCTGAAAAAGAGGCTCATGGGTTCTTGGTGAACAGGCAGCAATAACCACACGATTAAGTTTCTGATCTTTGATGGTCTGCTTGATCTGTTCCTGGGCATCCTGGGAACAAGAGTAGAGATTCTCTGTATAATAGGTGACATTTTCCATGCCGCCGGCTTCTTCTGCAACTCCGGGACAATCGACAACAGAGCTGATATTGATACCACAATGACAGACAAAGACACCAATCCGTACCTCATCATTATCGTTCAGTACCAGTTCATCTGGATACTCTTTACTGACAGTCCCTTTACCCCTTTGCTGTTTCATCACAGAGGCGGCAAGCAGTGCGGCACCAGATGACTGGGTTGCAGATTCCGGAATATCCTTTGGCCCCTGAAAGGCACCGGCAACGATGATTCCATCCTGACTGGTCTGCAGTGGTTCAAAGGTAGCAGTCTTGCAAAAATTATAACGATTTAGATCAATTTTTGTAATATCAGCAATTTTTTCAGCATCTTTGGGAGACTCGAGACCCACGGAAAGAATAACCATATCATGGGAATCAAATTTATGCTGCCCATCAAGGGTGGAATAGGTCAGTTTCAGATGATTCTCCCAGGGAGTAACATCAGCGACTTTAGCACGGACAAACTTTATGCCAATGGCCTCAGCACGTTCTCTTGCTGCATCAAAGTCCTTGCCCTGGGTACGGATATCCATGTAGTAGATGGTGATATCCACTTCAGGATCATGTTCTTTGGTGACCAGTGCTTCTTTTATGGCATACATACAGCAGACTGAGGAACAGTAGCCGTTGTCACAACCCATATCTCTTGAACCAACACACTGGATAAATGCCATGGACTTTGGATGGCGACCATCAGAAAAGCATTTGATCTCACCCAGAAATGGTCCGGAGGCAGTGGTCATCCGTTCATACTCAAATGCGGTGACGATGTCTGGATGTTTTCCATAACTAAATTTTTCCAGCGTTTCCGGGGCTATCTTTCCAAAACCTGGTGAGAGAATAACCGCACCAATTTTGAGTTCACGAGCCTCGGGTCTCTGGCTGAAATTAATGGCATGACTTTGACAGACCGGGACACAGATCTGACAGGTATCGTGCTGCAGAAACATACAAGAAGAAGGATCAATATAGTATGTTGCTGGCACTGCCTGGGCATAATCGATGTGGATGGGTCTTGTAATGGCCAGACCTTCATTATACGGATCCACATGATGTTTGGGGCAGTACTGGGTACACAGTCCACAGGCTGTACATGCATCAGCGTCTATATAGCGGGGACGAATATTCAGTTTTGCGGTGAAATTTCCAGGTGTTCCTTCCAATGCAAGAAGATCAGCATTGGTAACCATCTCTATGTTTGGAGACCGACCGGCCTCTACCAGCTTTGGCGCCAGGATTCAGAGAGAACAATCATTGGTTGGAAAGGTCTTGTCGAGCTGAGCCATAACACCACCAACCGCGGGTGATTTTTCAACCAGATAGACATAATAACCGAGTTCGGTCATATCCAGGGCGGCCTGAATGCCAGCGATACCACCACCAACAATCATGACTGATCCAGCCCTATGTTCCATTCCTTTTCCCATTACAATCTCCAGGGTAATTATTTATAAATACAACTAATTCAATGTAACAGGAACTGGGTCCTGTTGAATTTTCTCTATCTTAATGGCGCAAACCTTTGCCTCTGCAATCTTGCATTTAGGATCAAGGGCGTCATTTGTCAACAAATTAACAGAGGCTTCTTTGTAGTGAAATGGTATAAAAACCAGACCTTTGCTTGTACGATCCGTAATTCTTGCAGCTAGCTGGATTGAGCCTCGTCTGGAAGATGCTGTGACCATTTCACCATCCTCTATGGACAGGGCCTTGGCATCTTCAGAATGCATTTCCACATAGGCCGAAGGGGCAGACTCTTCCAGAACCTTTGACCTTCTGGTCATGGTACCGGTGTGATACTGATACAACACGCGCCCAGTCGTTAGAACAAGGGGATATTCAGCATCCGGAAGTTCATCAGGTCCACTCCAGGTAATCTCAGATAACCAGGCCTTGCCACGTGGAAAACCGGATACATGTAATATCGGGGTACCGGGATGATCCTTATCGGGACAGGGCCAGGCAATTCCTTTCTCATCAATACGTTCATAGCTCATACCTGCCATTGCAGGCCAGCAGGTGCATATCTCATCGAATACTTCGCCAGCAAAAGGAGGTACTGTATAGTATAAAGGATCAACAGCCCCCTGATATCCCTGACTTCTGGTACCGAGCATTCTATTGCTGACCATATTGACAATGGAAAGGTCATCACAGGCATCTCCAGGAGGAGGAACTGCACGACGGACACGCTGCACTTTGCGCTCGGTATTGGCAAAGGTGCCATCTTTTTCTGCAAATGAAGCGGCCGGTAATACAACATCGGCAAGCTCTGCTGTTTCAGTCAAAAAGATATCCTGAACAACAAGACACTCAAGCTTGGCAAAAGCATGCTTGGCATGATCACTATTGGGATCACTGATAACTGGGTTTTCACCCATAATCCATAATCCAGCAAGCTTCCCATCAGTGATTGCATCCGGCATCTCTGTTGCCATAAGTCCAGGCGTATCAGAAAGCTGGGCATCCCATATTTTTGAGAATTTTTCTACGGCAGCAGCATCGTCAGTTCGTTGATAGCCAGGGAAAAAGACAGGCAGACATCCCATATCACTTGCTCCCTGCACATTATTCTGACCGCGCAGGGGATTCAGTCCCGCACCGGGTTTACCAAGATTCCCTGTAATCACGGAGAGGTTGGCCAGGGCACAGACATTGTCTGTTCCAGAAGTATGCTGGGTAATTCCCATGGTGTAATAAATTCCTGCCCGTTTCCCTTTGGCAAAGGTATGAGCAACTTTTTCTATATCAACAGCCGGAACTTTTGTAATTTGTTCAGCCCACTCTGGAGTACAATTTTTAATAGACTCCTTAAAGGCCTCAAAGTTTTCAGCACGCTCCTCGATGTACTGTCTGTCTTCAAGACCATCACGGATAATCACATGACAGAGTGCATTGATAAGGGCACCATCAGTGCCGGGCTTTTGCTGCATCCATGTATCGGCAGAATCACAAAGATTAATGCGCCTGGGATCTGCTACAATAAGTTTAGAACCATTCCTGGCTGCCTTAACCATTCGCAAGCCAATAATGGGATGTGTCTCTGTGGTATTAGAGCCGATAACAAGCATCACATCAGAATCAAGGATACCATTGATGGTGTTTGTCATTGCGCCAGAACCAAGTACTGTGACCAGACCGGTCACCGTTGGGCTGTGTCAGTATCTGGCACAGTGGTCAACATTATTGGTCCCTATCCCTGCCCTGAAGAATTTTTGAAAGGCGTAATTTTCCTCAGTGGTGCAGCGGGCTGAAGAAAGCCCGGCCAGTGCATCAGGGCCTTTTTCACCAACAATCTTTGAAAAGGACTGGGCAATAAAATCAAGCGCCTCATCCCATTTCACAGGTTCAAGAATGCCACCTTTTTGTCGACGGATAAGAGGTGTAGTCAATCTGTCTGGATGCTGAATAAAATTATGGCCAAATCTTCCCTTCACACAAAGATCACCATAATTAGGGCCTGCTTCAGGGTCTGCCGTAATCTCCATCAGGGTATGACCCTTCACTTTTAGAATCATCTGACAACCGGTTCCGCAATACGGACAGGTCGTTCTTACTTCACGAACCTCTTCAGATTGTATGGGAACGATACGATTCCATTTGTTCAAGGCTCCAGTCGAACAATTCTCCACGCACTTGCCGCAGGAGACACAGTTCTCTTTAAATTCGATTACAAGTTCAAGGGGCCTGCCCTGCTCATCGAAGGTTTTCGAGCTGACTTCCAGGGCATCATATTCACAGGATCGTTCACATCGGCCACAATAGATGCACTTGTTCCGATCAACGATAATTGCCCGATGACTGGTATCAATGGGATACTGTGGAATAGACCCCATGCCTGTCTTGTTAATATTGATATTAAAATCAATATCAAGGCGTTTCAGGTCGCAACGTTCAAAGGCGGTACAGCCGCAGGAAAGACAGCGTTCAGCCTCACGGCGAGCCATTTTTTCTGTAAAACCCAGCTTTACCTCATCAAAATCCTGGGTGGAAACCTCCGGCGGACGTTCGGGCATTTTTTCGCGCAGATTTACCCCGATTCCATCAAAGTTTTTTAAGGAAACATCATCAAATGATCGACCTCGATGAAAATTAAAGCGGTTATCAGCCGGTTCTTTTTCACAATCCATCATGTAGGCGTGGATGTTAGCTGCCGCCCTTCTGGCTGAAACAACTGCCTGGATAACTGACTTGGTACCAGTTGCAGCATCACCGCCTGCAAAGACACCTTCCACACTGGTAGATGCAGTACGAGGATTGGCATCAAACATACCGGATGGTTTAATTTTGAGCTGCGCTTCGAGTTCTCCCCCCCTCATCATTCCATCTACTGCCATCTGTCCAAGAGAGGCAATTACAGTATCCACCCCCAAGGTATTGGTGGATTCAGGAATAGGCAGGATATCACGTTTTCCACGCTTATCGGGCTCACCAAGCTTCATCCTGATGATATCCAGCTTTAAGCGGTGATTCTTGTCAGGTGTACCACACAGACCAACGGCTGAAGCCATAAGCAGGAACTGAACACCTTCTTTTTCTGCTTCTCTGATATTTCTCTGATTGGCGGGCATTTCCAGACGGGCACGTGGATAGATAACCGTAACCTGCTCAACACCCTGACGAACAAGAGATCTGGCAACTTCCATGGCGGTATTGTTCCCGCCGAAAACTGCAGCAGTGCGACCAAGATCAAACTCACGACCTTCATTGACCATGCGGAGAAATTTTATGGCAGCATAGACATTTTCTTTATCGGTACACGGTACATCAAAGGGCAGGTCAACTGTTGCTCCTATACCAATAAATGTGGCATCAAAACCCATATCTTTCAGATCCTGAAGATTAAAATCCTGCCCCCATTTTTGCGAAAGACGAATATTAATCCCCATGCGGAGAATTGTATTGACCTCGTAATCAACAATTTCATTGGGAATTTTATAATCGGGGAAACCATAACGAAGGGCTCCACCCATTTTGGGAGCCGCTTCAAAAATGGTTACATCATGTCCCTTTCTGGTCAGGAACCATGCTGCAGTAAGCCCGGCAGGGCCGCCACCAATAACAGCAATTCGTTTACCGGTAGGTTTATCCTTTGGAATCTTCAGGTCAATCTCATGGTTCATGCACCAGTCGGCGACAAAGCGTTTGAGATGATTAATGGAAACCGGTTCATCGATAAGGATACGGCGACATCGGGTCTCACAAAACCTGGGACAGACTCGCCCTACAGAAAAAGGTACAGGGTTGCGCTCCATAACCAGCCGCAACGCTTCTTCATATTCGCCACGGGCAACATGAGCAATATAGCCCTGGACATTAATCTGGCCGGGACAGGTCAGATTACAGGGAGCTTTGCAATCACCAAAATGAGTCTCGGAAATAAGAGCAAGTCGTTCCTGCCTGTGGGCAACAACCGCCTCCGATTCGGTCTGAATGACCAATCCATCGGTTGCGGGAGCATCACAGGAACAGACAAGTTCGTCCTGACCTTCCACTTCCACTACACAGAGTCCACAAGGCTTATCGGTTGGTTTTCCTTCGACAAAACAAAGCGTTGGAATTGCAATATCAGATCGTTTAGCGACCTCAAGGATGGTCAGACCTTCCTCGGCAACAACCTCATTTCCGTTTATGTTCAGTGTTACAGTGCTCATGTATATGCTATTTGGATGGTTTCCATTCTTTCAAGAAGACCGGCAGATGTCCTGCCTCACGGGGTCCAATGATGATATTCCAGTCAGGAAGCTCTTCTTCAAGCTCACCTTTTAAGGAAGCAAGGTAGCCTGGGATAATGATATCACGATGCTTAACCTTCTCTTCTATTCCATTCTTCTTCACGAACTGGGCAATAAGATCTGCGCCGAATTTTCCAGCAGCCCACGCCGTAAGGACAGAGAGTCCCTCGGTGTCCTTAATAAGCAGCCAGGTAGGCACTTTGGAACCTTCAATCTCACCGGAGACAATAAAGTAAGTAAGAGAGAAGTTACAGGTGATTACAACAGGTGAATTCTCATCTGGCCCTGTGAGCGGATAGATATCCTCGGTCACAACCATTGGTCGCTGCGGATCAGTAAAAATATTCATCCTCTCAAGAAACAGCGGGAATATCAGATCACCCTGGAGGTCACCGAGAACGATAATACCTGCATATTTTGCAATCAGCACTGAGGCAACCATTGCCTCCAGCATTGGATCATCGGTGATCTCACAAGGAAAAGTAATGGTAGGAAAGCCAAGGGGTTTAAACTTTG
>JAOZKX010000271.1:1750-3957 GCA_029935135.1 Desulfocapsa sp. | reverse complement strand
GCCCCTTCTTTGGTACTGAAATTTCGTTGAAATATCCTTTGCGCTATATCTTTGGCAACAGACTGCCTGTTCCATACACAAAAACTCAGAAAATCATCCGAATGCTCTGCCCATACCTTCACTGATTCTTTGTTGTTTGAGGCCTCCATGGCGTTGACAAGCATATTGTTCAGTATGCGCAGCACCAGAGACATGTCTGCCCTAACGGCAACAAGGGGCACGGTAGACGGAAAAACAATCGGATTATTCTTTACTGCAGAATGGCTGCTGAAGCATACCTGCAGTTCTTCCATCACTTGGGCTGCATTAATTTTCTGCCATAACGGCTGATAAGCACCAGTGCCATTTTGCGATAAACATTTTTGAATATCCAGTTCATTTTTCAGTCGTAATGAGGATCTGTGAATCGTTTTTGCGAGAGCAGAATTTTTCTCTTGGAGAAGAAGCAGTTCACTGGCCCCCAGCAATCCACTCAACATATTGTTAATATCATGGAAAAATGTTCTTTCCAAAGCAGCTCGCTGCTGTTCAACGGTTATATCCTGTAAAAACAGCAATAAAAAGACAGCCCCTTGAATTTCAATTGGCTGTGACCTGACTAGCAGTGAGATATCAACTACTTTCCCACCTCTCCTGGCCGTTAAGGCACAAACTCTCTCACAACTCTTATTCTCTTTTAAGCTGGTCACTATTGCTATTGCAGCACCGCAGGTAGAGCAAAATTTAGTGGTGCCGCAGCCCCCTGGCTCTTCATCGGAGTGAACACACTGCAAAACTTCACCCGGGCGTAGACCAAGAATGTCAACAAGATCATCAATACCTAACATCTGCAAAAAAGAATCATTAAGGGAGATAATTTGACGATGTTCATCAAGTATGGCAAGCAGGCCCCCGACCGAATGGAGTAAACCAGAGACGACCGAGCTCTTGTTAACCAGCTTTATTTCAGCAGTAAGCTCTTCGTTATCAGCGCGTTCGGCAGGAGCAAAATAAGTGTCCATTGAGTACATACCCTGAAAGGATTTTTAAGATACTTGGAAAAGCGTTCAGTAAAAGTATAGTATTCATATTGAGAAATGATCCAACTACTGCAAACTCTACAGCATAAAGGTGGCTTAACTATCCACTTTCTGGTGGATCTTCCCGCCATGCCTCCGGCGAAAGGTTATCCAGCTGATACCTGGTCTGGGCAGAAAAACGCTGGATACGCAGATTGATAATCTTCTGCACCATTGTCTGGTAAGACTCGGGAAAGCGCTCCAGGACTTTGACAAATGCCTCGCGACTGATGGAGAGCAACTGCACATCCGTCCATGCCCTGGCAGAAAAAAACCAGTTAAATTCAGACAGTAGTGCCAGTTCACCAAAATAATTAAGAGAATCCACACTCAAGAGCTGTAAATGGAAACGCCGTTCATTGTGCATCAGAAAGATATCGACCTGACCGGCCATAATAAGAAAAAAACGATCGCATTTTTTTCCTTCACTGAGAATCATCTGTCCCTTTACATACTCCTCTCTCTTGGCAAGGTAGGCAAACATCTGCGTCACACCACCGGGAGCACCGGTAAACACAGGGAGCATCTTGAGAAACTCAACGGTGTCAGTAAGTTGGGACATCCCTTGCACTTCAGGATTCTGTTCGGGCGAGTGCATAAAATTCTCCTTTTCTCTCCATAAGCTCATCGTATGTTCCCTGCTCAACAATTCTACCAGCCTTCATCATAAAAATTCGGTCATAAGCGGGTGTTAAATCCAGGCGATGAATAACAGCAACCACTGTTTTACACCCCTTGTAATCGGTTTCCAGTAAATTTTGAATAAGTGCCTGTGAGGTGTTATCCAGACTGGCTGTTGCCTCATCCATAATAATTATGGGCGCATCTTTTAATAATGCCCTGGCAATGGCGACTTTCTGTTTTTGTCCACCCGACAACTTGTCTCCTTTACTGCCGACCTCAAAGTCAAGACCTATGGCCATAATCTCTTCTAAGAGTCGTTCATCCCCAAAGGCATGTGAGGCCAACTCACGAAGCTGGTCCCCCCGCCCCCCCTCTGATTTAACAGCACCCAAAAGAATATTATCTAAAAGAGAGCGGGTATAGAGATATCTCCCCGGACAAAATGGTATAAAGGATTCAATATTATCATTTACACTTCGTATATCTGCTGCACTCTGTATGGTTGCCGTACAACTTTTACCGATA
>JAOZKX010000271.1:0-1740 GCA_029935135.1 Desulfocapsa sp. | reverse complement strand
GCAGCTTTCACCTATCTTACACTGAGCAATATCAACCTCCACAATCTTACTCATAAAATGCTGCCTGGCTAAGAGAATTTTTTTCTCCATGGCTGATGGCAAAGAAACTATGGAATGTTTCATTGGAATAAAGCGTAAGGCCAGAATAAGCAGTAATCTTCGTGCTTCCCTGTCTTCAGGGACTGGAGTTTTTAACCGTTCCAGCAAACGACTGTAGATTTTGAATTCAGCAACCTGCATGGGGTTATCACGGAAAAAGAATTCATCCTCCTGAAAATCAGCAAGTAGCGTCACTGTTTGGGAAGCTATAGCATAGCCAAGGGTCAATAAAGGTTTTTCAAGATGCAGTTCCTGCAGCATTCCAATAAAAGCAGGATGATCCGGTAAGCGTTCAACAACAAATTCCCTGCTTACACTGTCACCAAAAACAATATTATCCCGAATACTTGAGTAATAGAGGTATTTATCAACATCATAAAACTCAATCACTTTTTCAAATTCCTGGCGCAGATCGGTTTGAATAATCTCGCGCATACGCAGGAATTTATCTTTGAATGGCCTGCACTCCTCAGGCGAGAGAACAGCCTGCAGACCGAAACGAATGATATCATCCTGCAGGCCAACCTGGCGCAGAACAGAGAAAAGTGTTGAACGATCCACATCATCACTACGCCTTCCACTTGCTTCTATTCCGTAGAGCAGATTCTCATAAATAGTTCCAGAGAAGATAAATGGGTGCTGAGCGATCATTGCAACATTTTTCCCCATATCCACTTTACTGAGCTTGGCAATATCATGCCCGTCAATCTGGATCGATCCCTGACTGGCGTCATACAACTGCGCAATTAACAGGGCGAGGGTGGACTTCCCTGAACCGGAAAAACCAACAAGAGCAACCTGTTCATTTGCCTCTATTCTGAGATTAATCCCCTGCAAAAGAGTGACTCCACCAGCAACAGTGAAATTAACATTTTGCAAACTGATCTGCCCTTGTAATGTTAAGGCATCACGATTATACGGCAATAGGGCATGGGGCGGTTCCAAATCAAATATCTGCATAATCTGGGCATAACGAATCTTGGCATCCTGATAACTCTGATAATACTCAATGATCTCTTTCCATGGGTCGTATATCTTCTCATAGGCGGAGAGGAATGCAACAAGGGCACCCAAGGTAAACTGACCATTAATTGCCATATACCCTCCCACCAGAAAAAGGACAAAAGGCCCAAAGGACTGAAAAAGATTATTGGCAAACTTAATTCCATATTTCACCAGAAACAACTTCTTCATCAGACCGTGTAACTGGGTGATATAGGTGGACAGTTTCTTTTCTTCCAGCACATAGCTGGAATTCCCATGGATCTCATGGATACCGGAAATTGCTTCATTCACCACATTGGACATCTGCCGTGTTGTCTGGACCCGTTTCTTATTCAGCCTGTTATATTTTCTCTGCAGATAGGGAATAACAAAAACTTCAATGGGATAAATTCCTGTGCTGAATAGAGCCAGCCAGGGATTCAGATTGATCATAAAGGCCAGAAATACAAAAAAGGTCAGGATGGAAGTGAGGGGGATAGCAATTGCTCCACCAAGAAAGAAACCAATGGTATTCAACTCTGCAGTCATTGCCGAAATCACCGTACCCGCCTGCATTTTTCGATAAAACTGGAGGGGCAGCTGCAGGACATGATCGTACAACTCGGTGCGCATCTCTACTAAAATCCGCTGGCCAAT
>JAOZKX010000024.1 GCA_029935135.1 Desulfocapsa sp. | reverse complement strand
CATCATACTGCTCCGTACAATCCCCAGGACAGGTAATTCCTGTTCCACTCACACTACCGCTTCCACTACCAGATAGACTAATATCAAGTTCATACTGTGGAATAACGATATTGGCTATAATCTCAATATCATCAAGCCACCACTCATCAGCATAATCACCGACATATTGAAATGCAATATGCACATTCGCCTCTCCCGCATACGCCTCCAGGTCAAGAATGATCTGCTGCCACTCGTCCTCTGCTCCAGCCCCGGCATACAACACAACCCAAGTCCCACTACCGGGACTGCCGTCACTATCGGTTGATATCTTCACACTGTGATAATCAATCCAATCCGCATAGTTCTCATATTGCTGAAATGATAAAGAAATATCTTTTTTGGCAGTAAAATCAAAAGACGGAGAGACCAGCCAGTCATCTGCCCCAGCGGAGACATTATCATCGTCATGAAATGCCGCACCTGAAGAAGAGTAATAGCGCTCCACCGTCCTTTGCCACCCGGCAGCATCAGCAAGTTGATATTCAGCCCAACATTGGGCCGGCCAGAGCAAATCGTCAAAACTCTCACCCCATGGAAAGACTGTTACCGTTCCGCATGAAGTTGAAAAAGACTTACTGCGTCCATATGTTATACCGGATTCATCAATCGCATAGGCCCTGAAATAGTATTGGCTGACAGCAGACAGACCGTTGGCGACCATAGAAAAACTTCCAGTGCCCGTACTTCCAGGAGCTATGTACCTGTTGTCTGTGATGGTCGGATTCATGCTTGTTCCAAGAACCACTCCCTTTTCCGTCACCGGATACTCACCTTCCACAATGACATTACCACCAAGCAATGCACTTGCTGCTGTAACGGCTGCTGCATCAGCAGTTGTAATATGGACAAAAGTCCCACTGTCAATACCGGAAACGATCAGCGAAAAATCCTGGGAATCACCAAGAAGTGCTCCTTCATGAGAAATACTAATTGTATAATTTCCCGCAACAGGACTATTGATGACAATCTTTTCAACATTATCAACATCATTATCACCGGTTGTTGCCGCAGCAGATGGATTCTGACCATCAAGCATATAGGGAAACCAGGTGCTTAAACCATCACTGAGCGTTGTATCCAGATCATTTATTAACATCCTGGCTGTGGGGTCCAGCTGATCACTCACCGGATTCCCCGGAGGATCCGACCAGACCACGGTGACCACCAGAGGTTCTGTACCGGTGGCTGTCACCTCCAGTGTATACGGTGTACCGGGGATGTACGTTTCTTCTTTTACAAGGGAACTGATGTCTTTATTCGAGAGAACAACAGCCGCTTTTTTTGTATTTAACATGCCCCAGCCAAACATATAGTCTGGTCCAATATCCGGGCCGGATTCATCTGCTGTATGAAGGACAAGCGCTTTTAAGGTAGCGGCGGTCATATAGGCACCATACAATCTATTATAATGCTCCTGGAGCAGGAGCAACGAGCCGGTCACATTTGGACTGGACATGGATGTGCCGCTTATCGAATCGTAATCGGTATCACTTTTATCATAGGTGGAATATAGTAAATCACCGTTCCCGCATATATCAGGCTTTATTCTTCCGTCATCAGTTGGTCCCCAGCTGCTAAAAGGTGTCATTAACACATCAGAAGGCTGTGTATAACCGCCCACGATATCCCGTACAGCCCCCACTGTAAGAATATTTTTAGCATTGCCTTTAAAAGGTATACAGTCATACCCGGCAGCACCACCGTCCTGAGGATGACCGTATGTCCCCTCACCCTCGCCACGATCATTACCAGCCGACTTCACAATAAGATAGTAAGGGGCATTGACGGCAACAACATCAAGATCCCGAGTCATATCACCGTAAAATCCGAATTGAAAATCTTCCTCAGAACTGATTGAGGTATCCCCGAGCCATTCCCATGATGTCCCGGTCCAGGACCAACCTGCTCCATAGCCGTATGAGTGATTCGACACGAGCAAACCATTTGCGGCAGCAGTTGCCATTTCGCTCTCATCATCATTCCAGTCATAGGCATGCAGGGTTGCATTGTACGCCATTCCCTTGGCATTAGCCTGAACTCCTCCGGCAACAATGGTGCCTGCAACATGCGTTGCGTGGTAGTGCGTCGAGGAAATACCATCTTTATCTATTACCCTGCCGCTACCAGTATTGTTGAATTCCTGATGGCTTGTTCGAACATCGCCACCGTCCCATTCACCAACGATCATACCGGAGCCATCAAGGTCCAGTCCTATTGAAGCGCCGGGCCAAACCTGATCTGTTGAAGTTGATTGAGCGGCAACACTGTTATGGGTGATATAATAGAGCGGTATTCCTCTCGTAGTGATCCCCTGCAGCTCCATCAAACCTCTGCTATGCTCTTTACGAATAATCCACCCTTTATTTTGGGCCTGCTTAACGGCTTCAGCTCTATTTAACTGATACGCTCTTTTCCTCTCCTGACTAAAATTCAAAAGTGCTGTACTATTTGTCTGACTGAGCACTGTTGTCATAGCTTTCAGGGGTGGACCGATTGCAACGGCAACAGAACTGACACAGACAAAACAGAATGCAATAAAAAAGAGAACTACTGACTGGCGGAAAGGGAAATTTTTCATAAAATATTCCATGTAAAAAGAGTCACAAACAGATATCCTATATCACATTTTGAATGTGCAACACAGTAGGGGGAAAAAACAAGCAAAGATACTATAGACAGAAAATCAGATAATTACCAGAGAATATCAACTTTATCAGTTCGTCATTATTTGAAAAAGAGAGGGCATTCTCGAATAAGCTCTCAGGCAGGTGGGGTCCGTCGTAAAAAACGCTGCAGACCTTCCAGTTCATCTTCACAGGACTGGACAACGATTTTGATATAATCAACATTTTTATTGATGTTTTCCAGATAAAGATTTCTATCCAAGCCCCAACGTTCACGAAAATGTATCCGCATCACTTGGGCCAGATTATCAAAAACCCGCTCCAGACGATCAACGATCACCTCATGATAAAAATAGGAAGTGTGCTGCATCAACTCAATTGCTGAATCATGACTGGTAATTCCACCTTCCTTATGTTCCTGAAACAGAAGCGGCAGACGCTCAAGATAAAACCGGTCCGCCATCTGCGCCAGAATATCCGCTGAGCCGACAATGGCGCTTGCCAGGCGAATGTCGTCTGACGGAAAAGTAAGCGTATCAGGATCCACACTGAGATTGGTGCATTGGATAATCAGCGAACAATCAGGAAGAATAGAAAAAGAGATATCCTGCTCTTCCAGATAACGCTCCAGGACAACGATTGAACGTGCCTCATGCTCTTTGGTAAAAACGGCCCCTGTACTTTCTGTTTCTGAACTCTTCAGCAACAGCCCGCAATCATGGAAATAAGCACTGTACAATGCCTTTGTCAGGGTATCCTCAGAAAACTGCTTCCCTTCACAGGAAAGACCGTGGAAAAGACGTACTGTGGCCAGAACAACGCTGTAACTGTGCCTGAGATTATGATACTTGGTTTCACTGGATTGGTAGTCTGGATGCTTTCCCGCAAAATACCTCGCAAGTTCCTGATGCACCTGGCGAACAGGAAACAAGGGATAGTCCGGGGCAATGGCAGTACAGAGGGTGAGAATCTCTTCTAAGGGATTACTGCTGGCTCCGGCATCAAACAGCTGTGCAAGATGCGAATGGTCCATTTTGATAGACTATACTGTAAATTCCCATATTGCAACGAAACAACTAAAAATTCTTAACAAACAAACTACTCGAAAGTAATACATTTTTGTGGACAATAGGCAGCAGCCTCTTCCACTTTTTCTGTTATTTCTGCTTCAGAATCGCTCAATGTCGGGATATCGCTGCCATCTTCCAGCACAAAGACTTCCGGACAGATCTCCACACAGGAGCCGCAACCGTTACACTCATAGCCATCAATAATTATTGATTTTTTCATGGTCCCCCCCATTCCAGAACATCTTTTTTGAAATTTCTATCTGGCTCCACCGGATACACACCATCAAAACAGGCCAGACAAAAATGATCCGCAGGGAGTCCTGTGGCTTCAACCAGTCCTTCCTCGCTGAGATAATGCAAAGAATCAAGACCAAGATGATCGGCTGTTTCTTTTACTGAATGCTGCGCTGCTATCAGTTGGTCCGAGGAGGGGAAATCGATACCATAATAACAGGCATAACGGGTGGGCGGACAACTCACCATCATATGCACTTCCTTGGCACCCGCTTTCCGCAGAGCCTTCACCCTGCTTCGTCCGGTAGTCCCTCGAATAATAGAATCCTCAACGATAATCACCCGTTTGCCTTTGAGCAGGGAACGCACCGGATTCAACTTTACCTTTACATTAAAGTCCCGCATGGACTGGGTGGGCTGGATAAATGTTCTTCCCACATAGTGATTTCGAATCATACCCATTTCCAGTGGAATCCCGGATGCTCTGGAAAATCCGATGGCCGCATAATTCCCGGAATCGGGAAAAGGCATAACAAAATCACCCTCCACATTGCACTCACGGGCCATAATCTCTCCCATTCGCTTGCGTGACTCATAGACATTGATACCAAAGATATCAGAATCGGGACGGGCAAAATAGACCTGTTCAAAGATACAGAAGCTGGTTTTCTGTTTGGGCCAGGGGAAAACAGAACGCATCTCCTCTTTATTGATGATAAGAACCTCACCCGGTTCAACATCACGAATATACTCAGCTTCGACCAGATCCAGGGCACAGGTTTCAGAGGCAATAACCCATCCGCCATTGTTCAGTTTGCCCAGACAGAGTGGGCGAAATCCGCCGGGATCACGCACCGCAACCATGGTATCTTCTGTCATCAGGAGAATGGAATATGCCCCGCGCAGACAGGAAAATGACTCCGTGAGGGCGCGTTCCAGTCCGAGATGGGTAGTACGGGCCATCAAATGAAGGACCACTTCACTGTCCATACTTGTCTGAAAAATAGAGCCCTTCTCTTCCAGATCCTGACGCAGTTCAAGTGAATTTACCAGATTACCGTTATGGGCAACGGCGAGGGTGCATCCTTTGTGGGTAACCATAAGAGGCTGGGTATTGATGATATTGGAACCACCGGTTGTGGAATAGCGCACATGGCCCATGGCCATATGGCCAGGAAGTCCCTGCAGGATATCTTCAGAAAAGATCTCCGGAACCAGTCCCATATCTTTATGGATTGTGACCTTGCCATCATCGGAAGCCACAATTCCAGCACTCTCCTGCCCTCTATGCTGCAGAGCATAGAGACCAAAATAGGTTAATTTAGAGGCATCTTCATGCCCGAAAATACCGCAAACACCACACTCATGTTTAGGGCGTCCATCTTCCATAGGCTCTACTCTGGTCATATCCATTGCTTTTACCTTGTGTTCCACAAAAAACCCTTTTCACAGGCCATTTTTCTGCAACATATTTAAAAAAGGGAAAGGCACAAAGAGTACGATTATCTTTGTGCCTTTCAATAAAATCTGATAGAAAGACTTATACATAAGTTCCGGTGAAATTCAACAATAAAGCGCCTTCTCTCTGTTTTTTTCTCATTCTTTTTACCGAGCCACCTTAAATTATACTTTCTGCTAAAACATCTACTATGATCAAACTCACTTCAACAGTAAAAGCCTCGGGTTGAGCAGCCAAACTCGGTCCGGGTGACCTGAGTCAAATACTCTGCGGCATTACCCTGCCTAAAGATGATCGACTGATTGTCGGCGCAGAAACCTGCGACGATGCAGGTGTCTACCGTCTCAATGATGACACGGCCCTTATTCAAACACTGGATTTTTTCACTCCCATCGTCGATGACCCGTATCGTTTTGGCCAGATTACTGCTGCCAATGCCCTGAGTGATGTGTATGCCATGGGAGGAAAACCCCTTCTGGCCATGAATATTCTTGCCTGCCCCATAAAGACAATGGAAGCAACAGTATTTCGTGAAGTGATACGCGGCGGACTCTCGAAAGTGGAAGAAGCCGGAGCTCTTCTGGTCGGTGGCCATTCGGTGGAAGACGATGAGCTGAAATATGGCCTCTCCATAACTGGCACTGTCCATCCAGATCGGGTCCTTCTCAACAGCGGTGCCAAACCCGGTGACCGACTGCTTCTGACCAAACCCATCGGTACCGGTATTCTTTCCACTGCCCTTAAAGGAAATCTTGCCGACGCCTCCGTCGAGGAGCTGATTACAGAGGTCATGGCCACTCTCAATAAAACCGCGGCTGATGCTGTTGAGGCCGTTCGAGACAAGGGGTTGCAGGTTCATGCATGCACTGATGTCACAGGATTTGGACTCCTTGGACACCTGCATGAAATGGCCGCGGCCTCAAAAGTCTGTGCCGCTCTACAGCTCCAGAACATTCCTATTCTTCCTGGTACTATTGATTTTATCAATATGGGCATCATTCCAGAGGGCGCCCATGCAAACAGGAAATTTTACAAAGAGTTCTTCACAGGAACAAATAGCAAAGACGATGCCATGGACATCGCACTGGTTGACCCGCAGACCTCGGGTGGGTTGCTTATCGCCGCTCCAGCAGAAAGTATTGAAGCGATTATGCAGGAAATGAAAAAAATGAATTATTCGCTGGATTTTGCAGACATTGGGGAGATCAGAGAAGGTGCCAGTGGAATGGTGACGAGCTGAACAATAAACAAATTCGACTGCCTTTAATGGACAAACAATGACAACAGATGCTCCACATCACGCCTTATTAATAATTTCACTATTACTGCTACCTGTTCCCGCTTGGGCCACGGAGTGGAATCCTTTAGCGGATAGCGGTCAGTTGATATGCTATGATATACAGGGCAGCGAGATTGTCTGCCCGACAGCAGAAAACCCATTCTATGGCCAGGATGCCCAGTACCGGGGAGCACAACCGGCCTACCGGACGAACAACAATCAAACCGTGACGGACTTGAATAGTGGCCTGATATGGACTGAATCAGATGTCGGCATACAGCACACATGGCAGAATGCCATTGCTTATTGTGAGGAGTTGAGCCATGCAGGTAAAAGCGACTGGCGCCTGCCCGGTAAATTCGAACTGGAGTCCATTGTGGATTACGGCAGGTTCGACCCGGCTGTTGATCCGCTCTTCAGCTGCCACAACTCATTTTACTGGTCGGCAACCCCACATATGGGAAACCCGGCATACGCCTGGAGTGTCTATTGCCTGGATGGTGCTGACCACTGGGTGCATAAAAGCAACAACTATTATGTCCGTTGTGTTCGTGTCGAAAGATGAAGTTGATGGTATCTCACATTCAATTATTTCCACAGGTCTAGAAATGCTCATAAAACAGAGAGAACAGCGAAGATGGCGTTCCCGGTCCGTCATACAGAGGAAAACCATTGGGCATATCGTGGGCATCACCCTGCTTCTCTTCAGTCCATCTGCCCATGCCATTGGACCTTATAATAGCGAGAGCAGCACAGTACTTGATCAGGGAACCGGACTGGAGTGGCAGAAAAGCAATAATACCAGCCCCCACACCTGGCAGGATGCGCTAAGCTATTGTGAGAATCTATCCCTTGACGCGAAAACCGATTGGCGATTACCCAATATACGGGAGCTGAAATCCCTTGTTGATTACAGCAGATATTATCCAGCCATTGACCCAGTCGTTTCCTGTCAATCTGCAAATTACTGGTCAGCGACGAGTCTTGCAGATGGTACACATGTAAGCGCATGGAGTGTCTTTTTCGGTAACGGGGACGATATATGGAAGATAAAGACCGAAAAGCATCATGTTCGTTGCGTCCGTGATGGAGTCCCGGAGCAATAGAATAGTGAGCAGACTGTCCCCCTTATATGTAAGGAAGTGAATACATCCACCGATGGTTGCAAGCTCCACTTTTCCCCCATTCTGCTACCAATAGTCAGAGATCATCCACAACTCCTTAGCCGTACGGGGAAGATTTCTGTTTTCTGCAAGGGCTTCAACATGTCGTATATATCTGATGTCAACAATCATGCATCAATGTTATCGAAAACATGAGAAAAGTCATTGGACATTTCAGAAGAGACGGTGTAATATTAGGAATTATTCTAATTACCAGGGCAGGTTAAAAGTAGCGCTCTGTCTTCAATTATGCCAAGGAGCATAGCATGAAAACTAACCATCTAAAAAAATCTATTGTCGCCTTACCTGCAGCTACACTGTTCTCTTCTGCTATGGCCCACGCTGCTGAGCAGACATCTGTAGGAATAGCCAAAGCACAGGAAGCATTAAATCCAGACACCTATCTTCACTATCTGCAGTTTGCGGAAGACTGGTCCATTGCTCACGGGCCAGGCATCATTATTGCCATTGTTATTCTGGTTATCGGTCGTTGGCTGGCCATGTGGCTTGCAGCCATTGGTAGAAAAGCGCTGATGAAAGGAGGAGTGGATGAAACCCTGTCACGCTTCTTAAGTAAACTCATTTACTACGGACTCCTTACGGCTGTTGTCATTGCCGCAGCAGACCAGATGGGTATTAAAACCACCTCCTTTATTGCCATACTCGGTGCCGCCGGTCTGGCTATTGGCCTGGCCCTTAAGGATTCGCTTTCCAACTTTGCTTCCGGCGTGATGCTGATTCTCTTTCAACCATTCAGGGTTGGCGATGTCGTTACGGCCGGCGGGGTCACCGGGAAGGTGCAGCAGATTGATATCTTCAGTACCATAATCCTGACACCAGATAATCAGAAGATCATCGTCCCGAACAGCGGCATCACTTCTGAGGTGATCACGAATATCAATGCCGAAGCAACCCGTCGAATAGATCTGGTAGTGGGGATTGGTTACGACGATGACATTCGTCTGGCTAAGAGTACCCTTGAAGCATTGGTACAAGCTGACGAGAGAATTCTTAATGATCCGGCACCGGCCATCGCCGTTGCCGAACTTGGAGCGTCCAGTGTGGATCTCATTGTTCGTCCCTGGGTAAAAACCGCAGAGTATTGGGATGTGCGCCTTGATTTGACCGAAAAAATCAAACTCACCTTTGATGAAAAGGAGATCTCCTTCCCCTATCCTCAACAAGATGTGCATATGTATCAGCAGGCTACGGACTGAAAGAGAAAGAACAGTTAGCCAGTCTCTGGACCAGGAAGCCTGAAACATATTGCCAGAACTCCATTATCCATTGTCACAGATAACCAATCTGCTGAAACTGGGCCAGGTGACCTGGGACCATGACTGCACCGCTGCCAAGGCTGGAAAGAAGAAGAGCATACCATTAACATATCAACAGGTAGGGTGAAGTTAGATGGTTCGGCTTATTTTGTATATTTTTTTGGCAACGGGAATTTTTACACCTGTGCCACCCAATGCCACTGCCGATGAACAGTATACATTCACATCCTATAAAGATATAGACACACTCTTTAATGAAAAAAGATACACTACAGAAAACTGGGAAAAAGGTATTCACGAAGTACCTCGCATATATCTGAGCAGAATCCCCCGGAACTGGAAAGACAAGTATGTAGATAAAATAAGCGTTGCCCATAAGAAACTGCTCTTTTTTCGCTTGCTGGTACCAGGAATTCTACGCTGCAATGAGTTGATTCTTGACGACCGAAATCGGCTGAAGACTATTGCTTCAAAAGCCTCTGTGACCAATAAAGACCTGCTCTGGTTATTACCCCTTGCTGTCAAATATAGTGTTGTAAATGAGAAGGCAACCACAATAGATCGAAAACAACTTGAAACACTCATTCATAGAGTGGATATTATTCCACCCTCCCTTGCCATGGCACAAGCAGCCGATGAAAGTGGTTGGGGAACCTCTCGTTTTGCTGAACAGGGGAATTCATTATTTGGTCAATGGACATGGGGTGGAAAGGGCATCGCATCGAAAGGGAAACAGATCGGCAAGGGCAATTACAAGGTTGCCTCTTTTGATCATCCAATTGATTCAATTGCTGCCTATATGCTTAATCTCAACACTCAGCATTCTTACGCAGATTTCAGGAACAAAAGAGCAGCACTTCGCCGCCAGGGTAAAGAAATCACCGGCCTGGCTCTGGTTGGCAGCATGGTACATTATTCACAACATGGAAAAACCTATGTACATGATCTGGAAAACCTCATTCACTACAACCACCTGACAACTGTCGATGGTGCTTACCTTGCCAAGGGCCCTGCCATTGAATTAGTACCGGTGACTGAAACAGTCCAAAAGTAATGGCTATTTTTATCAGAATATTTTTCAGTTATATCCATTAGAAATTTGCAACACATTGAAAATGGAATTGTAAGCTCCTTAATAAAATTATACAAAAGGAAAAAATTATGAATATGGATGAATTGCTGCAACTGGGTGCAAAAATGTTCAGTAAAAGTAACCTCAGTGGTGATGCCGGCAGTAATCTGGATATGGGATCCCTTGCCTCGGCATTATCAGGCCTGACCGGTGGCAGTGGTGGTTTTGACCTCGGTGCCTTGATAAATAATCTTGATACCGGTGGTTTGGGCGATATGGCCAAGTCATGGCTCGGTGATGGTGCCAATGCTGGGATCTCGCCGGATCAGATCAGTAATGCAATTGGTTCTGATAAAATTACCGAGTTTGCCTCGAAGCTGGGATTGAGCACAGAAGAGGCCGCAGGAGGCTTATCAGAAGCACTTCCCCAAATGGTTGATAATGCCAGCAGTGGTGGATCGTTGCTTGATTCCCTTGGCGGTGTAGAGGGTGTTCTGGGACTGGCGGGCAAACTATTTGGCAATAAATAGCTCTAAAGCACCAGAGCCACCCGAAAATATAACATAAAAAAGGAAGCTTATGGAACTTATCAAGATACTATGTGCAGTGATTTTGCCCCCCCTGGGAGTGTTTCTCCAGGTTGGTATTGGCAAACATTTCTGGATCAATATTATTTTAACCCTGCTTGGCTACATCCCTGGAATTGTACATGCCATATGGGTTGTCGCTAAAAACAAATAAGGAAAACTTATCAAATGAACAAAACAGAACTTATCGACAAAATCGCAGAATCAGCAGATCTTAGTAAGAAGTCAGCAGGTGATGTGTTACAGGCTTTTATGGCTGCAACCACAGACACCATGAAAAAGGGCAACAAGCTGACACTGATTGGTTTTGGTACATTTTCCGTTAATGAGAGATCAGCTCGCACATGTCGTAACCCTCAGACGGGAAAAGAGATGAAGGTAGCAGCAAAAAAAGTAGTGAAATTTAAGGTCGGAAAACAACTGAGTGATGCTGTCCAGTAGAAGTTTCCTTTGTTTACATGGTTATCATTTTGATAGCTGTATTTTATAACCTATCCTGATTACGGGATATATCGTACTAAGGAGTACATCATGAAAATCAACAATTGTAAAAAATCTATCGTTACTATGGCTACCATTGGGCTGTTCTGTTTTGGCATGACCCTGTCGGCCCATGCTTCCACCGAAGCCATTGCTGGAAAAGTCACTGAAGAGGCTTCCAAATCTGCTCTTGATCAAGCAACCTCCGAGGTTGTAGACAATGTAACAGATAAGGCCGTTGGTATTGCCAAGGATCAGGCGAATAAAGCCGTTGATTCTGCTGCCAGCAAAGCAACAGAGGCATTGACCGAGAAGGCTGCCGGTGCTGCTACAGATACAGCTAAGGCTGCAGCACATTGAGTAAAGACCTGTGTCACTCATAGCCAATGTGCTGTGAGTGACATAGCTACCGCGGGTACCCCCTCAAGTGATAGTGAAAAGTAGAAAGTATATATTACCGCAGCTGCGCTGCCATACTGAACTTTAAAACTTACCACTTTATAAACTTTACATTCTGCGCTGCAATGAGTTGATCCTTGACGACAGAGATCGGCTGAAGCCTATTGCTTCAAAAGCCCCTGTAACCAATAAAGACCTGCTCGCAAACCTCCAAAGTCAGTCAAAATTGAGTATGACTCCTTCCAGATGCATGTCAATCCGTTTGCGAAGTGCTGAGGGAAGCTCATATGACATTTTCTGCTCCTTCCATTTCTCAAATGTACTCGCAACCGTTTTCCGTACAGTATCGATGACCAGATATTCCGGTACTTCAGCTTTGCGAGTGAGCTTCTTGAAATGCTTCAAACCTATCATACTCATATCTTTTTCACCAGCCAGGTTCAGTGCTAAGCCATCACGGGGAAGATATGGAACAGTTGAGACAAAATCATAAGCTGGAGACAATTCTGGTGTAACCCCATCGCTATAAATAAAAGACCAGTTTTTGAGATGCATATCACCGTTGCCTATCAGCACGGTAAAAGTAAGGCGTCGAATAAACTCCCGGAGTCCCGTTTCACCAGTCAATATCCATATCATATTGGTAATATTATCATAACTGACTTTGTTGTATTTATCATTTGGGAATATGTTGTAAACTTGGGCAAAATCTTCAATATGAATCCGTTGCTTCTCTTTTCGATCAAATCGTTTTACTGCCAAAGCCAGATTCCCTGATAAAAAGCCAAGTTCCGGTAAGCCTGCAATCTTTTCAAGGGGAACAAGATCTG
>JAOZKX010000270.1 GCA_029935135.1 Desulfocapsa sp. | reverse complement strand
CCACAGCAAGATGGCCAAAAAACAATGCGTAGGAATAGTCCTTTTTTTCAAAAAGATGGGTCATAACAGCAAGCGACTCATCTGCCTCAGCTTGCCAATAATCAACGATCTGTTTTTGATCCATAAAGCTCTCCAGCTAGTAGAATACGCATCTACATGTATAGCATTTTAGATATACAAGCAGATATACCCTATCCCAATTTAACAACTACAAATTCTTTCAACATCGCCTCAATCATTCCGGGGGTAATCCCCCCCTCATCATAACGCGTCACCACAAGCTTATTGCCGGTCTCGACAAGGTACTCACGAAAATCAGCCAGAAAGGCTTCTTGCTTACCCTCAGCCATTGCTTCATACTTATCCATGGCCTGTTGGGTTTTCTTCTCTTTACGGGCAAATTCAGCGGCTTCCTGCTGCTTTTTCTGCTCTTTTGCCGTGGCAATTGCTTGCTGCTGTTCCTGGTACTCAACTTCTATGACCGATTCCTGTGGCTTCCAGCCCTCTTCTATAGCTTTTCTGGCAATACCGCCCACATTGGCAACCTTGTCTCCACGCTGTTGTAGGGTTTCGATATACTCTCGTGCCACCACCAGGGCCTGGGTGATATGCTCTTTCCCGTATTCCTCGGCCAGTTCCTTTGCCTTCTTCTCAGGAGAAATCCCAAATTCTAGGATCAGAATATCCTCAACCTTCACCGGGGCCTGATCGCTCATGCCCGGGAGCTCCAGCTGGTTGTGCCGTTTGTTTTTCTTCCAGAAGAACTCAATTTCATGGACCTTACGCCCCTTCTTAATCTGCTTAAAATCAAATTCAATATCGGTTTTACTACGAATATCCTTTTGTGCCGGCACCAGAACCCTGCTCTTAAAATGTCCGAACAGACGATATTTTTCTTCCGGAATGGCAAGATACTCCCGCAGCCAGGCTAGTTTCACGGTGGCAGAATGTCTGCCATCCACATTTGCGAGGCCTTGGTTATATTTGATAAACTGATACAGACGCAGAGAATAGTGACTTTTCAGACGGATAATGGAACGCCTATCACCCCAAATAGTAAAATTGCCTTTGAGTGCCAGCAAAAAGGGTTTAAGAGCTGGGTCAAAACGCATCTCGACCACCCCTTCCCCACGGATCCGGGAGGCGGAAGAACACCAGGCAACCCGAACTTCTTTTTTGGATTTGGTATACTCGGGATCGATAAAGTTGATGGTTTTCTGCATCAGACCTTCTGCCGCCCTATCAAACTCACCGTACAGATCCTTGCGTTTTAGCCCCAGGACATTGCCAAGTTCCCGCACGGAAATGCGATAGGTCTGAAAATCTTCATCACTTCGCTTGATCATGGACAGCATATACAGGACAAGACGCTGCTCATTAATTGCCAGATGCGGCCACTGGGCTCCAACAAGCAGATCATTGGAGGTGGCAATCTGAATCGCAGTCTCGGTTCTTTCAGGGATATTTTTTATTACTTTTGTAACCATGGTGGGCTATTCTAGCGTGTCAGTACCTAACAGAAAATTTCCTGATATGTCTCTAAAGAATCCTGTACTTTCGATAGAATACATTATACCTTCATATATCACAAGTCAACAACAAACAGTGATACTTTCTTTCTAGGGTGACCCTGTTTTTGTGATAGTTCGGGCTGGAAGGAGATCAGATCGGAGAGCCCTGTTTTTGTGATACTTACAGTAGCGATAGTAAAACACAGACTGGCAACATGTTGATATTAGGTTGTTTATGTACCATACGAAAACCTTGAATGGCTTCCCGCTTTTTGTGATAGTTAACTCCCCGAGCGTGAAATAGGCACCCTACCCTGTTTTTGTGATAATTAGAGCGGCTGCTGAAAACAACGAGAAAGCAAAAGAATAGGCCAGAGAAAACGAATGCTTTCCCTACTCAAAGCAAGACCCTGAATTTGTGATAGTTATTCCCTGTTTTTGTGATAGATAAGAAGGAAGCTGTTTTATTTACCATCTTATCTTATTGTTACTATGGGTAATTTAAAGAAGCAAACACACGAAGAGCATGTTCCCTGTTTTTGTGATACTTAGCCCTGAAACTGTGCTAATTCACCCGCTTTTTGTGACAGTTAACCCCGAATTTGTGATAAACAGCCCTGTTTCTGTGATAGTTAAACACATATTTCTCTATCATTACGGTTAATTATAACCGCTGTAATAATAGAATAAAAACAAATAAAAGAATAACAACAAGGTCGGCAAGCCTCCCCTCCCCTGCGGTCTGTTTTTTCTTTTCTAAAAAGAAGGGTATAAAAATGGGACCTGATAAAGAAACCTGTAAACAATGTTACTTTTTCGAAAAAGGATTAATTTCTAAGGAAATTGGGTACTGCAGGCGTTATCCGCCCATGACCCCACCGGATACATTTGGCGGAAACAATATCTATCCAGTGGATTCAGAAGCATGGACACCTCCGGTCGTGGAAACAAACTACTGGTGTGGTGAGTTTAAGAAAAAGAAATAGATAAGTTACCCATCATCCATAAGCAGCTGGATCCCATTCCCTAGAACCTGCCCCCATACCAGTTCATTGGCTCCCGCAAAGTGCCACTTCTTTCCATCAAGGAAATAAACCGGGTTTTCAGTCCTGGCCCACCCTGTTATTTTAATCAATTCCCACTTTTCTTTGGTAGGCTGCAATCTGGCTTTAAGGAATTTTCCCTTGGCAGGAATATGGATAATTTTCTTCTGATCATTACTTTGTAATGCAAGACCGGCAGGCCCTTCTGATCCAATAATCAACCACTCCCCTTCCTCAATCTTTCCCGATACCCAGCGGATCTTACCTTTCACGCTGCATTTCGTTAATCCCTTGGCTTTATACTCCTCCAGCATGATTTTAGGGGCTCCGGTCATATGACCAATCATAGCCCGAAGTCCACCAATGGCTCCGATGTATCCCCCACCCCAGGCAAGCATTCCACAGAGTATCAAAATAAACATTTCTGCAGGTGCCCCGCTTTTGATTCGCCAGGACCGGCGAAAAATAACAAAAAGCTTCTCCGACCAGGGAGCAAGTGCCCGCACACCGGAAACCGTTCCGCAATCAGCAAGAATATGGAGTATGGCACCGCTGCCAAGGATGGCAGCAGGTTTCCAAAAAAACCAGCCAATCAGAATCAATAACCCCCAGAGCCAGAAAGAGTGAAATGCTCCACGATGGCCCACGAGTTTGTTTAACGGAAAGGATATGGGAAAGAACACCCGACCAATAAATGATTGAGGATGGTCAAGATCCGGGAGAATGGCTCCGGCCGCGAGCAAGGCAAGTTGTGCTTTACTTGCTCCTGCAATTACTCCGCAAGATAAGGCGATGGCAATGTGTGTTGGTCCTGTCATTGTTTGAAATCAAAAATCGGAGGTCAGAGGACAGATGACCGTAAAATGAAGAAGTGCATAGCTAAGAGGAATCAGGACAAATAAAACAATGCCAAAACAGCTACTCTTCCCTCTTGGTTTTGCATCCTTTTCCATCTCTTCATAGAGGATATAATCAAGTGCCGGATCCTCATCGAGAAGGTTTCTGTCGTCATTAAAATCATCATCCATTATGTCACCTGTTGCTCATACCCTTGAATAAATAAAACCGGACAATCAAACCCATACCCATACCAAAACCACCAATCATGTATAAACTGGTGGATTCCAGGCCAACTGCAATATACCGTGTTATCATCACCCCTGCGAGGACAAGCAGAATAACCGGTGAAAGATCAATCTCTTCGCCCCTCACCTTTGCTGACTCCGGGGTCACTTCTCCACGCAGTGCTGCAATAAGTTGTCCGGGCATTCCCCGTGCTGCATGAACCGCATCATCAATTGGTGTTCTGGATTGGACAATGGGAGCTGCTTCCTTTGCGATCCGGGTCATATCTTTTGTATGCAAAGGCTTAATCTGTAATTCCGGAAGTCCCCATAAAAGTCGTCGTAATTCTTCTCGTT
>JAOZKX010000269.1 GCA_029935135.1 Desulfocapsa sp. | reverse complement strand
GGAGATAGTCTCCAGGGCAATCGCCGGTGGTGGTTTTCAGTGAAGCATCTATTGTCCTCACAGCCCATATGATTCCATCATCAACAAGAAAAATATTGACAGTGTGCCCTTTTTCATTGGCAATTTTGGAAAACTGAAAGCAACGGGTCGCCTTTTCATTGTCATCGGTGTGTAATACAAACAGGAATTCAGCCATGGTGATCCTCCTGGGCTTGTGGGTTGTGAAGAAAGTGGGAACAGGACAAGCTTCATGTTAAACATATGTTTGAAAAAGGTGCAAACTTTTTTCTATTAGGTAGGAGGAAATATCGATGTTTCTTAAAGCGTTAGCCAGGGATCTGTACAATAGCCAGAAAGAGGTGGAAGGTCTTGAGCAGAAGCTTCTGGAGGTTTCTGCTGTTGCGAAGCAGGAACAGTTGCAGGAGCAGTTGCGTCAGGCAAAGGCTGAGCTGGTACAGATTAAGAAGGTTATGGAAGGAAGAAAAGAACAGTCGAGGGCATCTCTGTATAAGCCCAAATCCCGCTTCTGACTGGCCATGATATCGTCTTCCTTATCCATGGGATATTCCTGTTCACCGGCACCATGACTTCACTGTAAGCCTATCAGGTGTCAGATTTGCAACCGATTGATCTTTTTCCTTGTTATTCCTGTATGGCGTTGCTATTTTTAATACGATACTGTGTGTTTGCTGAAGATATTTCCTGTCAATTTAAGTGAGTATTATCGGAGAGATGAAAACGGAGCAGAGGAAGGATATAACTTTTTACAGAAAAATCAGGATCAGTCTGGCTTTGATGGGGATTCTCCCGTTTCTGCTTGCTGTCTTCCTCTATACCAGGGGGGAGATGGACACACCTACACCGACCACTCTGGTGGTTTTTTGCTCAGCACTTGTTCTGTTTAGTATGCTGATAGGTTTTTCTCTTTTGCGTAAATCGTCAGATCAGATGCAGTTGCTTGCCCAAAAGACGGCTGCCTCTGATTCAGGTGAAAGCCCGCAGCCCATTGATCTGAAGGTTGAGGGTGAGTTGAAGGATATTGCCGAAAATTTTAACAATGTTGTCGGACAGTTGAATCGGGCAAACCGGGATATCCAGAGCCGAAGTTTTCAGCTTCAGGCATTTGCTAGCGATCTGTCCGAGTCCTATGAGTACCTGGAAAATGAAAACAACCTGCGTAGCCAACTCTGTCGCTATGTCGATAATGATCTTGTTGAGAAACTGATGGTTTCCAGTGATGGTCAACTCTTGAAAAATGAAAGAAAGCATGTCACAATCCTGTTTGCTGATATTCGGTCTTTCACAACACTTTCAGAGCATATGGCACCCGAAGAGGTGGTTACCATGCTCAATGAGTTTTTTACCATGGCTACTGAAATTCTTTTTAAATATAATGGGATGCTCGATAAGTTTGTGGGCGATCAGGTCATGGCGGTGTTTGGACATATTACCGATGAAAAAAGTGGCGCCAGATCTGCAGTTCGGGCAGCGCTGGAAATGCAGAAAGCCACGGTTGCGCTGATGCAGGAACGGGCTAAAAAGGGGCTGCCTGTTTTCCAGGTAGGTATCGGTATCAATACCGGAAGTGCTATTCTGGCCAGTGTGGGATCGACGAACAGGATGGATTATACGGTAATCGGGGATACGGTAAACATAGCGGCGCGCCTGGAAAAACACGCTGCCGGGCGGGAGATTATTATTGGCGAGCGAACCAGCATGCATCTTCCCAAAAAAATGCCTCTCAGTGCCAGGCAGGAAGTAAAGATGAAAAATCGTCTTCAGCCCCTTGTCTGTTATATTTTACGGTCAGACAGTATAAACGGACCGGCCACACTTGTGAAAACCAAACCTGCTCCACGGGTCCAAATGAGAACGCCTGTTTATGACGGAAGATCTTGATTTTTTTTGTTTTCTTCAATGGCCGCAAAGTTGAGAGTGGTGTGTACGGTCATCAGCGGAAAGATCAGGGCGATGAAAAAAATATTCAGTACTGGAATCATGCTCACCAGGGCCGGAAAGACTCCCAGACGAAATGACAGCCTGTTATGGCTGCGCAGCCAGTTGATTTTTTGTCTCAGGCTCCAGCGCCGCCTTGAAGATGGATAATCGACGAACATAAGCGCGGAATAGTAGGTATACAAAAGAAAAACCACAACCTGTCCCACTCCGGGGATGAAGTTGGCCAGCAAGGCCGCCACCGTTACCACAATCCCCAAAAGTCCAATTTTCAGCCCCTCCCACAGATCAATCGCAAGTCCCCGGATATTCAGAGCTGCGTCCGCTTCGAAGTGATCACCGGCATGTTTTTTTTCAGCAGCGGTGCTTAAGAAAACATATCCTGGGGCCGATAGGGAGTAGGCAAGAAGAAAGGCCAGGTAAAAGGCGACAATGCGGCTGATGACCAGAAAGCACCACTTCATTGCCTGCCACCCCAGATATTTTGTCCATCCCCAGATCCCTGTCGCTTCAGGTTGGGTCAGAAAAAAACTTCCGGTCAACCCATCGACAAAGTCAACGGTGAGGAGATAGCCTGCCCAGGTAAATCCAAAGGTGATCAGGATGAGAATGGCGCTCCATCCCATCAGACGCGGTGAGCGCAATAGAAAAGCCAGGGAATGGGAGAGCGGGATCCATTTGGGTGCTGCAGGAATTTGTATTGTTTTGGGTTCCATGCGCCACACAATAGGGCTTTTTAATATCTGAGTAAAGGGACTATCTGTTTTTTTGTTTGAGAGTGTGCTAAAGTTCGATGGCATAAAAATGATTTTTTAACAAACAGCAAAGAGCTGTACCGAACAACAGTATACAACCTGATAAAATGGCAAAAAAACAGGAAACAGCCTTTGTCTGTACCGATTGCGGGGCAGATTTCAGTCGCTGGCTGGGGCAATGCAGTGTCTGCAAAGAGTGGAATACCGTCAAAGAGGTGCGTCTGGGGAAGAGTCCTGCTGGTCGAAACAGTGGCTACAGCGGCAAACGCAGCACAGTACAGCTGCTCTCTGAAGTGGACAGAAGCACTGCCCAGAGACTGCCCACTGGAATTGCAGAGTTTGATCGGGTCCTGGGGCAGGGGATAGTCTGCGGATCGGTAGTACTCATTGGCGGGGCACCGGGGGCCGGGAAATCCACCCTTCTCCTCCAGGCCCTGGCCAATAGTGCTGCAGCCGGGATTCCGGTCCTCTATGTTTCCGGCGAAGAGTCACCGCAGCAGATTGCCGGACGGGCGGATCGTCTCGGGCTCCCGGCAGATAATATCAAAATGCTGGCAGAAACCTCGGTGGAAGAGATCTGCAGGGTGATGGATCAGGAGAGGCCGCAGATCGTGGTCATCGATTCCATCCAGGTGGTGCATTCACAGGCCTCAGAATCAGCTCCAGGGTCTATCTCCCAGGTGCGTGAATCCGCAGCAGCCCTCACCAAATACGCCAAAGAGAGCAACACCTCAATTTTCATGGTGGGTCATGTCACCAAAGACCAGTCCCTGGCTGGTCCCATGACGCTCAGCCATATTGTGGATGCCCAGGTGGTCCTCTCTTCCACGGACGATGCCCGCTATCGCATCCTGCGGGCGGATAAAAATCGTTTCGGCAGTGTGGGCGAACTCGGGTTTTTTGCCATGACCGATCGCGGCCTTAAAGAGGTGAAAAACCCCTCGGCCATGTTTTTGTCACGCTCAGATGCTCCGGCATCAGGCAGCGTGGTGACCGTCCTCTGGGAGGGAACCAGGCCGCTGCTGGTGGAAATTCAGGCACTGGTGACGGAGAGTCAATCCGGCAACCCCAGGCGTCTTGCTGTGGGCATGGATCAGAACCGGATTGCCATGCTGCTGGCTGTCCTTGCCAAGCATGGCGGACTGTTTACCGCCAGTGATGAGGTGTATGTGAATGTGGTGGGGGGCATACGCGTCGATGAAACCAGTTCAGATCTTGCGGCAATGATGGGCATCGTGTCCAGCCTGCAGGACAGGGTCATTCCCCGTGATTCTCTCTATTTTGGCGAGAT
>JAOZKX010000268.1 GCA_029935135.1 Desulfocapsa sp. | reverse complement strand
CTGGAAAAGAAAACGGGAACAGAGGTGTGAAGGGTAGTGAAGCAAAGAAAAGAAAAGAATACCAGCTATGCACTCCTTGAGAGAGCGTTTCTCATTATCTATCTGACAATGATGCTGGTTGTAATAGTGGTATCTATTCAGGATTATGCCCGAGCTTTTTATCTGACCAGTGAAAATGGGCCGATTCAGATGTTTACCGTGGTTGGATATCTTCTGGTCTGTGCAGTTGCTGTCCGCATGCATCTACAGGGAACAGTTGCGTTTGCTAATGGCGTTGCGGTTATCTGTCTGGCTATGGGCCTGCGGGAGCTGGATTTTCAGGACCGGTTCACAACAATGTCTATTACCAAGATCCGGTTTTATATCAGTGATATTGTACCATTGTCGGAGAAAATAGTTGTAGCAATAATGGTTGTAAGTTTTCTCTCTTATCTTTTCTGCTTTATAAAAAAGAATTACAGGAATTTTCTGCTGGCCGTAAAAGGAGGATATAAGGCAGCGCTATTGGCCTTAAATGGTATCGTTTGTGTTTTTTTAAGCAAACTCCTTGACTCTAATCCTTCAATTTATGCCTGTATCGTTGAAGAGACTATGGAGTTTGCCATACCCTATTTTTTTCTGACAGCGTTGCTCTTGCACGGAAGACGCCTTAGCGCTCCATATTCATAAAAAAGTTCATGTCGGGCAGTTCTTTTATCCAGTCGTCGTGTTTGAACCAGCGTTCCTGCATTTGTTTCAGTGTTCCACTTCCTTCCATCAATAACAGGTAATTTTGGACGATATTCATAAATAACGGATCATCCCCTGAAAGAGCAATTCCCAAGGGCTCAAAGGTGAGTGGCTGCTCAAGCATTACCAAGTCTTTATCCGGGTAACGGAGTGCGGAAAGTTTACAGAGTGGGAGGTCGGCAAGTATGGCATCGACCTTTCCTAAGTGGAGCAGCATCAGCGACACATCATGGGTATCGGTGAGAGTGAGTGGTGATTTTTGCATGCCTTCCCTTACTGCTTTTTCACTGGTTGTCCCACGCACTACTGCTACGCTGAACGATGCTTCAGACAACGCTTCGTCACTGGTGAGTGTGTCAATAATCTCTTTTTTAGCAAGAATAGTTTGCCCGGAGAAGGCATAGGGGCCAATAAAGGCTACATCCAGATTACGTTCGGGCAGCATGGTAATTCCGGCAACAGCAATATCTATGGACCCATCCTTTACAGCGGGCAGAAGTTTGGCAAATTCCATTTTCTTCAGTTTCAGCTCAACTCCCAGTCCCCTGGCAAGGTTTGTGACAAGGTCAATATCCAGGCCAATCAGTTTTCCCTGGGTGTTTATTACAGTAAAGGGAGGAAAGTCTCCAGGGGTGCCAACGACCAATGTCTGTGTCGATTGAATTCTCTTGGTCACATTTCCCGCAAAGAGGGACTGGGGGAGCAGGAAGGATAAGAAAAGGAGTGAAAGAATCAGGCGTGTGAACATAAAAGTCCTCCAAAGAATGATTGAGTTGGAATAGTAAAGGGTTACCATAGGGTATACTTAACTGAACTGGCAAGTGATATTTTGGTTTAGATACTGGGGGTGGGTGGCTTTGTATTGTTTGCTTTAAGCAAAGTATTGATATTTTTTTTTCGCAGCCGTAGTATAAAGTCTATATCTATCTTTTTCTTTAAGAGCGCAATGGATGTTTATATGAAAGTTTCATCTACAGTAACTACCTTAAGTGCCTTTCCCTTGTCTTTCCTGTTCCGTTGTGACCGGTCAGGGGTGTCCCTCATGTTGGTTCCATGCAAGCTGTTACATCCAGAGGCCAAAAGCAAAGATGATTTTTAGAAAAAAGATATTTGTTCCTCTCATCCTTAGCCTCTCTTTTGTTATTTCAGTAAGTACCCTGCTCTGGGTTATGGCTGAGCGCAAGAATTACAATCATCAGGAGTACCTGCAACTTATCAGCAAGCGCTATGAGCGTGCCTATAATATCATTTACGAGCAGCATAAAACCCTTGCTGTCACGCTTTTTTCCGGCGTTATGGAAAGATACGATGTGGCTGAGATTTACGAACAACTCCTCACGGCCAGTGAGCAAGAGAAGGATATCCTGAGGCAGGAGCTGTTGGTAAAGATTATGCCGCGTTATAAAGAACTGGTACAAAAGGCAAAGCTGCGTCAGCTCCATTTTCACCTTTCCACGAACGAATCTTTTCTTCGCCTGCATCGACCCGGAAAATTTGGTGATGATCTTACTGAAATTCGTCCCACCGTTCGTTTTGTCAACGCCAAACACCTGCCCATCGATGGCTTTGAGGAGGGGAAAATCTACAACGGCTATCGCTTTGTTTTCCCCATTACCTCCTCTGATATGAAACACCTTGGAAGCGTCGAACTCTCTTTTGGTGCTGAGGCGATGACTTCTGCTGTTATGAATCAGTATGAGGTTTTGAGTAATTTTCTTATTAAAAAATCTGTGGTGGAGAAAAAAACTTTTGCTGACGCTCGGCGACAGGCCTATAAAAGATCTATCCATCCAGATTATCTGTATGATAAGCAGGTACTGGTAGAGTTAAAAAAAATAACCCGCCAGGGAATGAAATCTCTCAAGCCGAGAGCTGCAACACTTGTTGATATTCGAACCATTGTTGACAACGGTTCTCCGGGATCAATCTATGACAGTTCAATTGATGTGGTGTTTACTATCATTCCAGTATTTGAGTCGCTGAGTGATGAGCAGGTTGCTTTTTTTACCATTCGTAGTCAATCCCCATATTTTAAAAATGAGAAGCAACATTTTTGGACTGTATTTTTATTGGGTGTGTTTTTGCTGGGCCTCGTTTTCTGGATTTTTTATATGCAGTTTAGCAAGGCACTATTTTTGCAGCACACCACTAAGGAATTAGAGAAGCAGCGGCAGTTGCTGGTGAACGCCCAGGAAATTGGAAAGATTGGTCACTGGGAGCTTGACCTGGCAACGAACAGGTTAAATCTATCCGCACAGATCAGAACTATTTTTGACATACAGGCAAATGAGTCACGGGTGCAGCGAAGCAAATTCCTCAAACATATTCACAAAGAAGATAGACAGTTTGTAAAGGAGACGCATTTAGATTCTTTAAACGGGCACCATTCCTACGATATCCAGTATCGTATTGTCAGCTCGGAAAAAAAGGAGAAGTGGGTCCGGGAAATATGCACCACCCAGTACAATAATAATGGTGAGGCTGTTCGTTCCATGGGGGTTGTCCATGATATCAGCTCGCAAAAAGAGCAGGAAAAAATAGCACTGCAGGCAAACAGACAGGAAGAGCAACTGAAGCGGTTTAAGAGTTTAAGAACAATGGCCGGAGCAATTGCTCATCGCTTTAATAATGCAATGATGGCCGTTCAGGGGAATCTGGATTTGTTAACTCGCTCCCTTCCCGCCGATTCCGATGAGAAAAGTATGGCGCTCGATGCTGCCCAGGCTGCAAAGGGAGCAAGCCAGGTCGGTTCCATGATGCTGAGTTATGTGGGACAGCAGTCACTGCACCTAGAGGAAGTATCTTTATCCGATTTCGGGGAGGAGATCTGTACACTCTTCAGACGATTGTCCAAACCTCACATTGAGCTGAACACAGTGCTACCCGAGAAACAGCTCACCTGTTCCATGGATCAATTGCGCATACAGGAGGTACTGGAGAGTGTCTTTGAAAATGGGGTGGATGCCATTGGGGAGAATCCTGGGGAAATTGAGATCACTTTCGGGGTTGAGTACTGTGCTGCAGCATCTTTTCCCCTGGTATTTCAGAATAAGCATCTGCAGAATGGTGATTTTGTCTATTGTCAGATAAAAGATTCCGGTCATGGGATAGGCATGGAAGATATTACCCAGATTTTTGAACCGTTTTACACAACACGGTTTGTGGGCAGGGGACTTGGACTGGCAAAGACAGTGGGTATTATGCAAAACCACCATGGCGGCATACATATCACAAGTAAACTTGATGAGGGAACCACTGTTAAGGTGCTGCTGCCCTTAGTAGAACCT
>JAOZKX010000267.1 GCA_029935135.1 Desulfocapsa sp. | reverse complement strand
AAGCGATGCTGAAAAGTTTTTCATCGTACTGGAAGGCAGCCATAAAAGCAGCATCTATGGGCATAAACATCAATACAAAATCAAGGGAGCGTAATTCTTTGAGGCTTGAGTAATCTTTTCCACTCAGGCTTTTAATATGATTCGTCACCGATTGAATATGTGCCTGCAAAGCAATTTGCCGCTGATTGTCATCCCCTTCATTGACATATTCGTTGTAATGGAGAAGTGACACTTTCGAGTCAATAACAATATCTTTCCCCTCGGGTAAATGGACAATCACATCAGGTTTCAGCAGATAGTTATCGGCATCGCGAAATCCACCCTGAGTTTCATATTCAATCCCCTTTCGCAGGCCGGATTGCTCCAGTACCTTTTCAAGGATCAGTTCTCCCCAGTTACCCTGAATTTGCCTATCCCCTTTCAAGGCACGGGTGAGGTTTCTGGCCTCTGTGTTCATCTGTTTATTAAGGATGTTCAGTTGGGTGATCTGCTCCTGAAGCGTTGTCCGGTCCTTTGACTCTTCATGATGTATTTGATCCACCCGTTTGCGAAAGTTTCCCAGCTGTTCCCGCATGGGATTGATAAGGTCGTTTAGACTACTGATATTTTGCCTGGAAAAGCGTTTGCTTTTTTCTTCCAAAATCGTGTTTGCCAGATTTTCAAACTCTGTTTTCATTCGGTTTTTTGTTTCATTGAATTCATCCAGGCGCTGGGCATTGTTTTTGTTTTGTTCCTCCAGACGAGTACTCAATTCAGAATAGGCCGCCTTATCAGCGGAACTTGTACTTGTGAGAAGATCAATTTTTTCATCTTTTGCAACAAGCATGTGTTCCAGCTCAGCCAGATGACTATTTCGTTCCTCAGCAGCTGCTCTGGCAGCAGCCTCGGTTTTATTTTCAGCAGTAAGATTTTTGATCTGCTGCGCCTGCTCCTCTATTTTCTCCTTGAGAAGCGGTATCTGCTCTGCCTGGGTTTTAAAAGTTATTTTTTCTTCGGATAAAGCGACAACGACTGTTTCTTTTTCCTGGAGTCTCTCCTGCAGATGCCTGTTTTCTTTCTGTATTGCACCATTTTCCAGATCACTGCCCTCCAGCTTTTGCCCAAACAGCAGGCGAACAGTCTCTATATCAGATTCTGCTTTTTCTGATACACCTTTTTCGATTTGAGCAATGCGCCCCCTTACAATAAAAAAGGCCAACCCTCCGCCCAGGAGCATACCGGCGAGTAACACAATTGCGGAATATGTGCTTTCCATAGTGTTTCGTTATTGGTTTAAATTTCTGGTTGTGTTTATTTTTCTTTATGAGTATTGCACAAATGGAGAAATTCGAGACTGCTTCCATGTAAACAAAGCATACAGGCCATCTTCTGCTTAGTATATTGTTTTCTGGAGCGTTTCACTTTTTTTCACAAATGATACAAAAAAATCAATCTCTGTAAGAGAGGCCTGTTTCCAGGAGCAGGACAATTGGTTTTTTCATACTTTTCAAGAATCAAAAAAGGAACAAAGCAATGGTAGACGAAAACAATGTAAACGAGCAGGCACCGGCAATCCAGGCCATGGTCTGGTACAGAGAGGAAGAGTGGGAGACACTTCGTAAACTTTTCACAGACAGTCACCTTCTGCCAGCCACCTATAAAAACTGGCTGCAACGGGCCGAAGAGATGGTCACAAAAGTTGAGGCCACAGGAGATATCGTGGTAAAAGTATTTATTGATCCGGTAACATTTCCCGCCTGGTGTAAAGAAAAAGGAAGAGAGATGGACTCAAATGCCAGAGCAGATCTTGCCATTGAAGTGGCCACCATGCAGAGTTTCGGCCCCAAGGTATAGTCTTATCCTGCAACAACCTGCCATAAAAAGATAAGCGAAAACAGAGTATTCCTATTTCCTGATCAATACCTGAACAGATGAAATACAGAGCAGATATAGACGGGCTTCGTGCTGTAGCCATCATCCCCGTTGTTCTCTATCACACACAATTCAAACTGTTCAGCGGTGGATTTGTTGGTGTTGATATCTTCTTTGTTATTTCAGGCTATCTGATAACCTCATTGATACTTGAGGAAATCAAGGAGGGACGATTCACCATCGCTCATTTCTATGAGCGTCGTATCAGACGAATCTTCCCGGCCTTTTTTACTGTTCTCCTGGCTACTGCAGCTATCGCTGCACTCATTATGTTCCCCGGTGATTTCGAACAATTCGGGAAGAGTATTGTTGCCGCCACTCTCTTTGCGGCAAATTTCTTTTTCTGGACCAAAACCGAATATTTTGCCGCCGGAGCAGAAACAAAGCCACTACTGCACACATGGTCCCTGTCCGTAGAAGAACAGTTTTACCTCATCTTTCCTCTTATACTCTTAATAAGTTACAAATACTTTCAGGGACGCTGGAAGTCCTTCCTGATACCGGCCGCCTTCCTCTCTCTTCTCCTCAGTATATGGGGAATGCACAGTTTTCCCACGGCAACATTTTTCCTTTTTCCAGGCAGGGCCTGGGAACTGCTTCTTGGGTCATTTCTTGCTCTGAATCTCTTCCCTCCCATTGCCAAGCAATGGCAACGGGAGGGGTATTCTCTTATTGGTATAGCCCTGATCCTGTGGGCGGTATTTCAATTTTCTCATCTGACTCCATTTCCCGGTGCCTACGCACTTGTTCCCTGTGTCGGTGCACTGCTGATAATCTATGCAGGAAGGGATGGCCCATCTCTCATAGGTCGTCTGCTCAGTACTCCTCCTCTTGTCTTTATCGGACTCATCTCATACTCACTGTATCTCTGGCACTGGCCCATAATGGTCTTCAGCAGACAATACTTTTATGAACGCTACAGCGATTGGCATACCGCCGGAATTCTGGCAATATCACTTCTCCTCTCTGTTATCTCCTGGAGATACATTGAACGCCCATTTCGCAAAAAGGGTTCCGGCAAATCTCGAAAAAAGCTCTTCGCCGTGGCTGCTACTGTTATGACATTATTTATTGCTGCCGGTTCTGCCATTGATATCAATGAGGGATGGCCGGCACGATTTGGTGACGACCTGGTCACATTCAGCTATGATCTCAGTCAGTACAAAAGCGGCACCTGTTTTCTTGACGAGCAACAGCACTACTCTGAATGGAGAGGAGAATCCTGCTTTCTGCAAACTGGGCATGATTCCAACACACTGTTATGGGGAGACTCCTTTGCAGCCCATTATGTTCCAGGCATTATGGCAAATCTGGATAAAATCGGCTCCAACATCCTTCTCTACAGTGCCGGAGGCTGTGCACCGTCACTGAGCTATGACCCTGTATATCGGACACAGTGCAAGGAGTTTTCGGCACAGATACAGACCCTGCTCTCCCAATATCATATTTCCACAGTTATCCTGGTGGCGGGTTGGGATCTGGCCTTACAAAATGGGATGAGCTATGGCGGACTGGAGGACACAATCGAGTTACTACAGAAAAAAGGGATCACTGTTTTTCTTATTGGACAGAGCCCGCGGTTTGAACGCAGTGTTCAGGATATCTTCAATATCTCCTCTGCCAATCGCAGGATAGCATCAAAAAGTACGATCGGTGTGGATATTCAGACAATCAACGAAAAGTTGCGCACACTGGTTGAGCCCGGAAACTTTATTGATCCCAGTGCCCTGTTTTGCTCAGGCCAGGTCTGCCGATTTAAAGATAAGCAAGACTTCTTTTTCTGGGATGACGGCCATATGACCACATACGGCAGTGAAAAGGCTGCAGAATATATCTTTTCTCAAATCAATATATAAGCGGCTACATCTTTCCTTTTTGCGCAAGTAACTGATATGCGACATAATACTTATAGATATTGCTTACATACTGCACAGTCTCCCTGCCAATGCGTTTCGCTGCCACCACCTCCACATTACGAAACCAGACATTGGGATCCAGTCCCATTTTTTCGGCCTCCTTGCGCAGTCTGGCAACCTTTGCAGGTCCGGCGTTGTACGAGGCAAAGGCAAATAGCCCTCTATTGATTTTATCAATTGAGTCATCAGCAAAATAACGATC
>JAOZKX010000266.1 GCA_029935135.1 Desulfocapsa sp. | reverse complement strand
TGACGACCATTGATCAGAATGGCTCTGTTCTCAGCTATGCCCATGATGTCAGTACCCGGACACGGACGATTAATTATCCGGTGGGAAAAACCTTTGTTGAAACATATACCCTGCGGGATAAGATTGCCAAAATTGATAATGTTACAGATGGGACTAATGTTGTAACTTACTCTTACGACTCCATAAATAAGCCAGTTGGTAAAACTTTTGGCAATGGAATAACCGTAAGTAATATTTATAATGCCAACAACTGGATTACGGGGATAAGCTATAAAAATCAGGGCGGTGATGATGTACTGGGCTTCCGCTACACATACGATGCAGACGATAATCGTCTACAGACTGAAAATACTTCCCATGCTGACCGTTCCGAACTGTATACATATGATGCTGCTCAGCGGTTGACCAGTTTTACCAGGGGGGAGATTAATCAGGAAGGCGAGATACCCAGCCCCCAATTTGTAGAAGACTACGAGCTGGATCCATTGTCAAATACGCTTGAGCGTAATCGTGACGGTGTGGCTGAAACCCGTACTGTTAACAGTATGAACCAGTATGCTGCTGTGGGAGGAACAGCGCATCTTTATGATTCCAACGGCAACCTGCTCAATGATGGAGTGAATACCTATCAGTATGACTACGAAAATCAGCTTGTTAAAATAACCCGTATCTCAGATAGCCAGGTCCTTGCATCTTTTACCATTGATGCTCTTAATCGTCGGGTGGAAAAAACGGCGGATGGTGTTACCACAGAGTATATATATGATGAAAGCCGTATTGTAGAAGAGCATGTCGGTGGAGTGAACACGGCTTATTATGTGTATGGAAAGAGGCTGGATGACATTGTTCTTATGCATCGCAGTGGTGCAGATTCGTATTATCTTACCGATACACTCGGATCTGTGATGGCCCTTGCAGATGGAAGTGGAAGTGTATTGGAAACCTATCAGTACGACGCCTACGGTCGCGTTAAATTTTTTGATGGTGCCGGAGTAGAGACTGCCGCATCCAGTTATAACAATCCCTATCTTTTTACCGGCAGACGATATGATGCGGAAACGAAAATCTATTATTATCGTGCCAGGTGTTACCATCCAAATCTGGGCCGGTTCCTCAATCCTGACCCCAAGGGCTTTATTGACGGGCTGAATCTGTACGAATATGCCCGCTCCAATCCGTTGAGATATATTGATCCCCGTGGAACCTCTACAAAAAAATGTTCGGGTAACTCTTTCACATTTGATCTTGGTGAGATTAAGAAACTTATGCCGAGGTTTGTGTCACAAAAGATGGGGAGTGGAAGCATTAGTTTTGCAAACAAAACATGCAAACTCTGCTGTGCCAAAGGAACAGATCGTCAGGGGGAAAATGTAACTGACAAAGAAGTCAGTGTCGCTGCAAACTGGACAGGTGGTACTAAATGGATTGCCACTCCCTGGGGAATAACCTGGGATATTGATGCCTGGCTATTTCATGCAGAGGGTGGTTTCGGCGTTGTTCTCAAGGCCTCCTGGGGACTGTCAGGAAGTTTTGCCCATGCAACAGATAACTGCAGCCTTGCAAATATTCAACGGAAAATGTGTATTACAGGATCCATAGGAGCAGAATTGGCTCTTGGAGTGACCGAGAATGACGACGCTCCCCCTGGGTGGATTACATTCGAAGTGTATATATCAGGGTCCCTTACAGGAACTATTGAAGTATGTATGATCCTTCAGGGTGACGGCGGTCGGATAGAGGCAAATGCTGGTGTCTCCGGCGCATTTAAAGGCGTTGCCAATATATGGAAATTTCAATATGAGAAAACATTTATCGAACATTCTGCTCAGTTCGATACACCATTGGAGATTTATAAATGGTAGGAGCAGGCTTTGCAGATTACTGCGGCCTGGTTTTGACATGATTATTGAGAAGATACAGGTAATCGATGTATGAAGACAGGTGGTGATTTCAGGAAGTTAAGCAGAGTGTTTGCACTGGTTATCCTGATTTTTTCGATTCCCCTGGTTACCATTTGTCTTCATGTTGCTGAATTATGGCAAGTAAGACACGAGTGGCCGTCAACAATCGGCACTGTAAGCAGAGTCTCACAAAAAGGGTGGTGGGATGATGGAGAGAAACGCTATTGTTTCCTTGAATATCAATACAATGCGGGGGGAAAAGAAAGAGTCAGTCGCCGCATTCATCCCAGAGATAAATCAATAACACCCTATTTCTATATGCTGCGAGGGGTTAAAAAAGGTGATCCTATCAAGGTCTGGTATCAGAATGACGATCCGGGGCAGCCAGTTGTCAATGCAGAATATATGCGGGATCGTTTTGCTATGTTGATGGCCTTTTCCGGTTTTATTGTGATGCTGGCAACGATGATCGTCAAGGAAAAACAGTGGCAGAAATATCTGAACAGCTTCTCAACACTCATGGCCTTAAACTATTCCGGCAGTCAGCCGTTACCTTCATCAGATATCATTACGGATAGGGGTGATTACATCAAGCTTGATACCGGCATGTCAGTTTTCTGGAATACCGGTATTCCATATTGTTTTGCTTCATTTGCGGCCATGTTCGGCATGATCAGCTTTTTGCCGGCTATTAATTCAGACTGGACCTTGTTGCATTATCTCTATTATATGGGGGCAAATTGGTTCGTTGCCCTTCTTTTTTGTTTTATTTTTAGAAAAGGCTTTGATCATTCTCTTGTGCTGGATGATCGTGGCAAAATAATAAGAGAGATGAGGACGCTGTTCTTCAAATCAACGGAAGTGAGCTATAAATACTCCGATATTCTTGGCATTGAGACATATAGAGGAAAGTGGAGTGCTGATAATTCATTGCCCAATCCGGTGCTGTTTCTGAGAACAAAATTGAACAGATCACTGTTTATATCTTGCCGGAACAGGGATATTCAACCGGCAATAGAAGGATATCTGCAGATTGTAAAACAGCGCTTGGAATATTTTCTTTCCAGGTAACCGTTTGTTCATGGAATCAAACTGCTCTCATACGATGAATGCTTTTAGGGTAATCTTATTCCTCCTTGTCTCTTGTCGACTCTTTGTCTTTTTACCCCAGGCTTTTGCTGCTGAAGAAGTGGTGGTGTACACATCCGTGGATCAGATCTTTTCAGAGCCGATTTTAGATCTTTTTGAAAAGCAATCCGGTATCACAGTGAAGGCGGTGTATGATGTTGAGGCATCTAAAACTGTTGGCCTGGTTAATCGCCTTCTTGCAGAGCGGAGGCGACCCCGGGCCGATGTGTTCTGGAACTCTGAGATCGTTCGTACCATTATACTGCAGGACAGGGATGTCCTTACTCCCTATTTCTCTAAATACCGGCAGGATATTCCTGAACAATTTAAGGACAGAAATGGATACTGGACGGGGTTCGCCTGTCGCTCACGTGTCCTTGTTTACAATACCAGGCTGTTGGCACCATCAGAGCTGCCGCGCTCTCTTTTTGAACTGGCAGACCCCAGATGGCGCAGCAAGGTGGCACTTGCCAACCCAATGTTCGGTACCACGGCAACACATATGGGGGCGTTATACAGTGTCCTTGGTAAAGAAAAAACTGAACAGTTTCTGTTGGCCCTGAAAGAGAACAATGTACTGCTTGTTGCGGGAAACTCTCAGGTTCGAACCGTAGTTGCAGCCGGAGAGGTGCCCCTGGGCTTAACGGATACCGATGATGTCATGGTTGCTCTCAGCCAGAAAAAAGATGTTGGAATGGTGTATCTGGATCAGGATCAACTGGGAACATTTGTTATTCCCAACACCGTATCTCTGATCAGGGAAGGCCCAAACCCTGAGACAGGGAAAAAACTGATTGATTTTCTTTTAAGTCCTGAAGTTGAATTCTTATTGGCCCAGAGTCAATCAGCCAATATGCCGGTCCGGGAGGATGTAGGTCGTCCTGAGACTGTTCCTTATCTTTCGTTATTAAAAATAATGCGTGTTGATTATCATAACGCAGCCACAATGCTTAAAGAGTCAGACCAATTTTGCCGCCATCTTTTTTCATATTAAGGGCTCACTCAAAAA
>JAOZKX010000265.1 GCA_029935135.1 Desulfocapsa sp. | reverse complement strand
CACCGTAAAGTTGTGGAGAGTGTTCAACTTTCATGGAGATCCTATCTGGCTGCTAAAAGCAGATTACCCTACCTGGAAGACCGTGTGAAATATGCCAGGGCAACAGCAATATCTTACAATAAGCAATGGGGAATAGGAAAGCGTACCTTGCTTGATGTATTAAATACAGAAGCTGAGGCTATCTCAGCCAGTAAGGAACAGTTGAACACAGAATACGATCTCTTGTATAACCAGTATCGAGTGCTCAATGGAATGGGACAGTTGATCAATGGACTTGGTGCTGAGTACCCTGATGAAAGCAGGGTTGAAGAATCGGAAATTGAGCAAAATGGTGCAGCGAAAAACTCAGAAACAGTCTGACAGCTGCGATGGAAATTTGAAAAAGAGCAGAGTTATGAATTGTTTTTTTAGTTTTTCCTTCCTGCCTATAGTACCCACTCGTTCTTTTTATTTCGCAAGAAGCTCGACAGACAAATATGCTCACTAACAAAGGAATTGTCAGGATTGTTCCCCTGATACTTCTGCTCCTTCTGACTGCTTGCGCTGAAGAACATTCAGTACCTTTAATGCCTGCCCCTGTTATTTACCAGGACACCACAGTGGATCCCTACGCCCATCTCAAACCGGAAGAAAAAAACACACTTCTTTCCGTTTTTTATGCGACCAACAGGAAACCGCGCACCACAGCAAAGGTGATTTCCTACAGCAATGAGATGAGCAGCATGCTGCATCTGGGGGAAGCGCAAATCCGTTTTGGAGACCAGCAAACAAGCTGGGAGAATCTACAACTGGCTTCAACCCATGCTGATCGTCAGGATCCCATGCATCTCACCCTGGAAAAAACCAGCGAACTGGCAACAGTTCACGCCGATGCACTGCACTCTCAAACACTGAATTTCTCTTCAGAACTGCATCTATTTGCCGATGCAGTCAACACACAACTGGCAAGGGTGAGGGATAAAGAAATCATCATCTATGTGCATGGCGCCAAAGGAAGTTTTCTGAAATCTGTTGCCCTCACTGCTGAGATAAATCATTTTTCCGGGCGTGATTTTGTCGGCGTGGCATTTTCATGGCCCTCCCATCAGGAGATTATCAGCTATGTTGCCGGTGAGGATGTCTCACGCGCCGAACATTCAACCACATCTCTTCGTACATTGATTGAATTCCTGGCAGAATATACCACTGTAAAAAAGATCAATATAATCTGTTACAGTGCAGGTGGAAAGCTGGTAACAAAGGCCCTCTATGAAATGCATCAATATCACACACGCCTGGATGGCGGAGGGTTAAGAGAAAAATTCAAGCTGGGAACAGTACTGTTTACTGCAGCAGATGTCTCTGTTGATCGCTTTTTAAAAAGACTGCCGGCAATAGCTGAAATGGCACAGCAGGTCGTGGTGACAGTTTCCGGTGCTGATGATGCCCTTCATTTTTCCGCTCTGATTATGGGTGGAGCTGACCGAATCGGGACGACCGAGGCAGAGATCAGGGAAGAAACCTTTGCCCGTAAGAATGCGATAGACAATTTTGAAATCGTTGATTTCTCTTTTGGTCGGGAGAAAAGAGGCTTTGATATAACTGGCCACCATTACTGGCACAGACACCCCTGGGCAAGCAGTGACATAATCTTTCTCCTGCGTACGGACCTGCCCGCCAGACAGCGGGGTCTGTCCATATCAGATGTTGATAATATCTGGTATCTTTCTCCAGACTACCCAGTTCAGGTCAGGAATGCAGTGAGGACAGAGCTGCAGGGAGAATGGTAGCCTATGCGTCCAGGTTGGTCCGTTCAAGTTCCACCTCTGCCTGGGCAGCTTTGGCGCGAACCAGTGGAGCAAGGGTCAGCCCCTGCACCAACACGGAGAAGACAACAACCACATAGGTTATAGTCACCAGAGCATCACGGATCTCGCCTGATGGCAGAGAAAGGGCCAGGGCCACAGAGATTCCCCCTCGCAGACCGCCCCAGGTAAGGATAGAAACAACGCCTGGAGAAAAACTCCTGAAACGCCGCATAATGCCAATGGGAATCCCCACACTGAAGAGACGGGCAGATAACACCAGTGGAATAGCAAGGAGGCCCGCTAGCAAATATTTCGCATCCAGGGACAAGATCACCACTTCCAGGCCGATAAGAACAAAGAGCACTGCATTAAGAATCTCATCGATCAATTCCCAGAAGGTATCCAGATGCTCACGCGTTGACTGAGACATGGCCAACCGGCGTCCGTGATTGCCAATCAGCAACCCTGCCACAACAATGGCAATGGGAGCTGAAAGATGGAGGGTCTCTGCCAGAGTGTAGCCACCTGTGGCCATGGCCAGGGTAATAAGGATTTCCACGGAGTAGTTATCAACCTTTTTCAACATCCAGAAGGCAACAGCGCCAAGAAGTAGGCCATAGAGAACGCCACCACCCACCTCCATGGCAAAGATATGAAATATTGTCTCTGCCGTTACAGTCTTCGTCCCCATCGCCACCTCTGCAATAACCAGAAAGACAACAACAGCAATACCATCATTAAAAAGTGATTCACCGGCAATCTTTGTCTCCAGACTTTTCGATGCTCCCGCCGTTTTCAATACCCCAAGAACCGCAATGGGGTCCGTGGGTGAAATCAAAGCCCCAAAGAGCAGACAATAAATCAGAGGAATATCCAGCCCCACTAAGCCAGTTATGTAAAAGGCACCAAAACCAATCAAAAATGTTGCCCCGATAACGGATGCCGTGGCAAGAATTGCAATGACCAGGCGCTGCTTGGCCAGATCCTCCAAATTAATATGCAGTGCCCCGGCAAAGAGAAGAAAACTGAGCATTCCATGGAGTAGAGTCGCATTAAAATCAATGGAGGCAAGCATCCATTGAACATCCTGCTCGATATCACTGTATCCAAACTGTCCCAGCCCAATCAGGACGAGGGACATCAGAAGAGCTATAGTCATCAGGCCAATGGCTGTCGGCATATGGAGAAAGCGGTAGTTCACCCAGCTAAAAACGGCCGCCAGACTGATAAGAATGGCAATAATATGAAAGAGCTGCATCTGTTTTTCCTTTTCTTAAAACAATCAGTAACTGACTCGAATGGAATTTTCATCACCTGCCACATTTCCATCCACATGTTCCGGGGAAACGCCCAACTGAATAATAAATGTATTTCTAATGCGAAAAGCAACCTCTGTACTGTTGACAAAGGGCGCAGAGCTCATCGGCGTCGTAAAAGAGTTATCGGCAACGGTTGCGTTCTCAACATAACCATGCCCTTCATCATTATCACTGGATGATGTGGGATCACAGCCTATGGCCAGACTTGCAGGCGTGTTCTCATCGTAACCAATTTCGGCATAGCCGCCGATAAGGAAATCTCCAAACCAGCTGTTTTCGGCATAATTGTTCTGCAACTGGATATGCCTGGATTTGACACAGTTTTCTGCCCCAATCTCATAGGCCCATTCGGAATGGGCCACCCTGTTCCCGGCAACACGAATATGGTGCGCTCCATCTATGTAGATGGCCGCTGCCCAGCTGTGGCGATTGCCATAATTTGGATTACTTTCTGTGCTCAGATTCGATACAACATTATTTTCGATAAAGCCGTATCGGGCCGCATCCAGTACACCCGGCAAGACTCGCCCGCCGACTGTCCGGGTGGCAGATGTGCCTTCTCCACCAATGGCATCAATGGCAATATTATTTACATCACTGATCTCATTATCAATAATTGCCCAGTTTTTCACATTTCCGTTTACCGCAATGCTCTCACTGGATCCGGTACGCAGAGTATAGACACGGTTATTCTGGATAAGAACATTTTGTATAGCTGTCGCCTCTGTGCTCCCCTCTCCAAATACAGCAATGCCGTGGGCATCATTGTCACTGAAGAAGTCATGGATCTGGTTATTGACAAGAGCAATTCGATCAATGGACTCGCCAGAGACGACAATGCCAAATACATAATTATTCCTATAATCCCTGGACTCTCCATCAATATTCAGACCGTCTATGAGGATCTCGGCTGTATTGCTGCCAATCTCAAAAAAAGCT
>JAOZKX010000264.1 GCA_029935135.1 Desulfocapsa sp. | reverse complement strand
ACGGAAAACAGCTTGTTCGTCAGCGAATTGGGGCCGGGTGCGCGTGACTTGACTTTGATCCTGCTAAAGTTCAACACAGTGAGTGTATCAAAATGATCGAGGATTTCTATGCGCTGGATAAGGGAGTCCACAGTGATCCACAGGTGGATTGATGCTACCTGTGATTGTCTTTTCCTGGGGGTGAGTTTGATGATGGTTGCCTGGTCTGCAACAGGCTCTCGCCCTGTAAATTGCTGGTCTGGAGGCAGGATGAGAAAATCTTCTGTAAGTTTTCCGCTGCCAGTGAAAAAAGAATAGGTGAGATCATTTTGCATTGCCGATGCATCGCTTATAATCATCTGTTTAAGAGAGGCGAAGTACATGGAAAATGTCTCACCGTCGCTGACCAATACCTGTTGGTCAGGTGCGGAGTAGTTCCAGCGCATCATACCCGGTTTTTCACCATCCAGATCCTTTACAAAAAATGCCTGCCCTCTGCCAATTTTAGGCCGCCCGGCAAGTTGGCCTCGGGTCTCCTGCTTAAAATCAAACTGCAGGGAGTGAATATTGTCGTAGCGGCTTTGTAAGCTGGTCGCACTCGTTTCTGGGGATTCCGCAGCAGAGAGGAATAATGGAAACAGAAGAACGACAATAACTAGAAGTTCAAGGCCTAGTGCCAGGGGATTGCGGGGGAATGTTTTCATGCCTGTATCAGCTCCATAGGTCTTGAAAAAATACGGTCAGCTACTTTGCACGCTGTTTCTGTACGATCAGAAACATAATAGGTGTGACTTACCTGCTTGTCTCCATTTTTGTTAACTGTTTCCGGGTTTTTTTTGAGAAATGTTTTGATAAAATTAGCCGTTTCAATGGATGAATCTATTAGTGTAACTCGTTTGCCAATACGCGCCTGGATTAGTTTCTTCAAGAGAGGATAATGGGTGCAGCCAAGGACCAGAGTATCGATTTGTTTCTCTTTTAAGGGGTGCAGGTATCTGCGCAGGATCATCTTCGTTTCCCGCCGGTTCAGCCAGTTTTCTTCAACAAGAGGAACCAGCAGCGGGCATGGTTGAGAGTACACCTTGTAGTCGGGACGAACCGTTGTGATTTTTTCTGTGTAGATATTGCTCTTCACTGTGGCTTTGGTACCAATAATACCAATCCGCCCGTTTTTACTGCAGTCAATGGCCTTACTTGCTGCGGGACTGATCACTTCAATAATGGGAACATTAAATTGTTCCCGAAGTGTTCGGGTGGCCACCGAAGATGCAGAGTTACAGGCGATGATGATTATTTCCGCACCTTTCTCTAATAAAAATTCTGTGTTTTTGATTGAATAGTTGGTAATGGTAGCGGGACTTTTGGGCCCATAGGGGGTGTGGGCAATATCACCGTAATAGACAAGGGAGTAGTCTGGTAAACACTGCTCCACAGCGCGTGCAACCGTCATCCCTCCTATCCCTGAGTCAAAAATGCCAATCATTAAAATGCTTCCCTTGGTGTTAATATTTTTAGTAGATAATAAGCAGTCAAATTATAGTGCCTGATCCCATAAATAACAACAATATAAGCATCTGTTTTGCATTGAATCTGTGTCAGAGTTGACAGGGCTGTGCAGGAGGATTAAATTAAATGGGAACTTTTGAGTCAATTAATTAATAAGATTTATTTTGTAATGGAGTTAGCGAATGCCAGTATACGAATATGAATGTCCTGCTTGTGAAATAGTACATGAAGTGCAGCAGCGAATGGCCGATGCACCCCTCACAGACTGTCCGGACTGTGGTGGTCCTGTCAGTAAAATTATGTCCAGAAGTTCTTTTCAGTTAAAAGGTGGTGGATGGTATGCTGATGGCTATGCTTCCACTGGTGCAGAGAAGAAAAAAGAGACAAAAAAGGAGGCAACACCCTCAGCACCAGCCTGTAAAAGTGCTGAAGGTAAATGTGCCAAATGCCCGGCAGCCGCAGTTTAACTGGGAATATGTGGAAGAACGAATTTTATGTTGATTAAACCGCTTAGAACGACCAGTCCTGAAGGGGAGAAATGCCTACAGGCCCTTTTGAGCCGCTTTCAGCCTGCCGAAAACTCCTGCCGCGATCTTGTTGCAGATATCATTGCGCAGGTGAAGAGCAGAGGTGACGAAGCCGTTCTGGAATATAGTCGTAAATTTGATGCACCTGAATTGAGACTGGACGGCTTGCAGGTCTCCGTTGCTGAATTACAGGAAGCCTACGAACTTGTAGATGACGATTTTCTGGAAACTCTGGCAAAGGCCATAGAGCGCATTCAACTCTTCCATGAGCGGGAAATGGAAGATTCCTGGATGCAGACCCGTGAAAATGGCACCATAGTCGGACGCATGGTTCGTCCTGTGGATGCCGCCGGCCTGTATGTGCCGGGTGGCCAGGGTGGTTCAACGCCCCTTGTCTCTTCGGTACTGATGAATGGTATACCTGCCGGCATTGCTGGTGTAGTTCGGCGAGTGATGCTGACTCCTCCAAATAAAGAGGGTAAGGTCAGTCCTCACCTCTTGGTGGCGGCTCAGGAAATAGGAATTGTTGATATCTTTAAGGCTGGATCGGCCTGGGGAATAGCAGCCCTTGCCCACGGTACTGATCAGATTCCTGCAGTGGATGTGATTGTCGGGCCCGGGAACCAGTTTGTAACAGAGGCCAAATCGCAGGTGTCTGGTATGCTGCGAATCGATATGATCGCCGGTCCTTCTGAAGTACTGATTGTTGCTGACAGCAGCGCAGTTGCTTCTTATGTGGCTGCTGATATGCTTGCCCAGGCAGAACATGATCCAATGGCACTGGCGGTTCTGGTGACTACTGAAGAACAGCTGGCGACTGATGTGCTGGTGGAACTGGATCGTCAATTACAGGGATTAAGTCGCTCTGCCATCGCGGAAAAATCTCTTCGAGACCGAGGGGTTATTCTGCTTGTTGCCGATCTGGAAGAGGCCATTAGTATAGCAAATGATATTGCCATAGAACATCTGGAACTCATGATAAACGATCCCTGGGGAGTATTGCCGCAGATTCGTCATGCAGGGGCAATTTTTCTTGGCCCCTATACTCCGGAAGCCGCCGGAGATTATCTGGCCGGCCCCAATCATGTGCTGCCCACCATGGGAACTGCCAGATTTTCTTCTGCCTTAGGGGTGGAAACCTTTTTAAAGAAAAGTTCTATCATCAGTTATTCGGAGCAGGCATTACGGGAAGATGGCGATCATATCCGCTTACTGGCCAACCTCGAGGGGCTGACAGCCCATGCTGCATCTGTTACAGAACGGTTAAGGAAATAAGTGGCAGGCAGTACGAAAAAAACATTTAACTTTATTGCTGATCTTCGTGCAGGCTGTGAAGCCATGGGGCTGCCCCCGGTAAACACAACTGCAGAGCAGGATTTGTATAGTTATTTCCAGGAGCTGAAACATTGGAGTCGGAAGATTAATCTGATTGCCAAAGGCGCCACTGACGAGGAAATCCTTGAAAAACATTTCCTTGATTCATTGACTCTATTACCCCTTTTGCAGGGCAATGGGGTCCATCTTCTTGATATCGGTACGGGAGCAGGATTTCCAGGACTTGTCTGTAAAACAGCCTGTCCTGATCTGCATGTGACGCTTGTTGAACCGCGCTTAAAGCGAATATCGTTTTTGCGTCATATGGTGAGAACTTTGAAGCTTACTGGCATAGATATTCTTGATTGTCGGGTGGAAGATGAGGAGATGCTGCCCTCTGCCGGTGGCTATAGTCATATCGTCAGTCGGGCAGTCAGTGATATAAAGATTTTCATGGATATGGGTGCACGTTTTGTCAAACCCGGTGTGCAAGTTATCTGTATGAAAGGCCCAAAGTGGAAAGAGGAACTTACGATCTGGCAGGAAAAAGGTCAGACTGACCACATGGTATTTGATCGTCAGACAAGGTATAAGTTGCCCAAATCCGCAGCCTCCAGGCATCTGTTGATATTCACTAAGGGTTTGTAGGAAAATAACATGGCTGACCTTGCGCTTAGGTTCGGGTTAGATTTGGATATGACGATTGAGCAAAACCGCAA
>JAOZKX010000263.1 GCA_029935135.1 Desulfocapsa sp. | reverse complement strand
CCGTCCAGAAGGAACGGGAAACCACGGTACCGGTCACAGCGGCAATAACAATATGGGAGAGGAAGGTCACTTCCAGATCAAAAAGAAGAATTTCAACCACAAAAAGCGTCCCCGCCATGGGGGCCTGAAAAGTTGCAGCAATACCAGCTGCTGCACCACAGGCAACCGCCAATTTGCGATGGTCCGGTCCCAGACGAAAGAGTTGGCACAATGAGGAACCGATGGAAGAACCTATCTGCACAATGGGCCCTTCTCTCCCCACAGAGCAGCCTGAGGAAATAAAAGCGGCTGTGGCAAAACTTTTGGCCAGGGTGACTCGATGCCTGATGATGCCGTCGCGTTGGGCCAGTGCCGCCATGACCTCTGGAACCCCGGGGCCACGGATTTCCGGAGCCACAAAATGAAGAAAGGGACCCAGAATAAGCCCGGCCAAGACAGGTATCATCACGCGCCAGAGGATGGGGGCATTTTCATACTGACTGACAAAACCACCATCTCCAGCCCAGAGGAAATCAATACCAATTTCTATCAGCCAGCGAAAGAAAACCGCTCCAAGTCCGGCCAGCGCACCAATGACCACTGCCAACAGGAGCGGGAAGAGAATAGTCTTCAGGGCTGGTTTACGAGTGATCATGAATTTGTTCCACACAACACATTCCTTAAATTACTCATTCATATCAACATGGTACATTAACTGAAAACAAAAAAAACCTGCAGAAGATCTTGCCAACAAGATGCTTCTTGCTGAAATTCATTAATTTGGATATCATTCTTATTATGTTGCATATGCCAAGAAAAAACAACATGCTCGCAAGGAACAGGGCAAAAATATCCCTTTTGGTTCTCCTCATACTGACCGCAGTCACTGTTCCCCACAGTGCCTTCCCCCGACAAACAGAAGAAATAAAAATTGGCGTTCTGGCCAAGCGGGGCACTGAAATTGCCCTGCAAAAATGGTCACCGACGGCAGACTATCTCAGTACTGCACTTTCTGACTATCATTTTACCATCGTGCCTCTGAACTTTACAGAGATCCATACCGCAGTTCAGGAAGGTCGCATTGACTTCGTCCTTGCCAACTCAGCTTTTTATGTGGAACTGGAAAAGCTGTACGGAGTGAACCGTATAGCAACCCTTATCAATCGCAACCTGCCCGGTCAACACACCACTATCTTCGGCAGTGTCATTTTTGTGCGGGCAGACAGAGAAGATCTGCAGGATATTCACGATCTGCAGAACAAAGATTTTATGGCTGTGGAGCAACGCTCTTTCGGCGGCTGGATCATGTGCTGGCGTGAACTGCAGCGGCTTGGCTTCAATCCGTCCCAGTTTTTCACTTCCCTGCGCTACGGAAAGACACACGATGCCGTGGTTCATGCAGTTTACAACGGAGAAGCAGATGGCGGTACGGTACGGACGGATGCTCTGGAACGTATCGCTGGAACGAGCGGTATGGAGCTTAACGACTTTCGCATCCTGAACGAAAAGCATGTTGAAAATTTCCCGTTTAAACTCAGCACATCCCTCTATCCTGAATGGCCGTTTGCTGCTGTCAGGAGTACATCCATTGATCTGGCCCGCCAGGTGGCCTCCAGTCTATTGGCCATGGACGCCGCTGAACCGGCGGCTAAATCCAGTAACAGTGCGGGCTGGACAGTTCCCCTGAATTACCAACCTGTTCACGACTGCCTGCGAGAACTGAAGATAGGTCCCTATACAAATTTTGGCCAGTTTACCCTCTCTGATGTGCTGGATCGCTATTGGCATCAACTTACTCTGCTCCTCCTTCTCCTTAGCCTGACCATCGCCGTCTCCCTGTATATCCTGCAGTTAAACAAGCGACTCAGGAAGACAAAAATAGAAATGGATGAACTCAACAGTAGCCTGGAGGCCAAGGTCGAGAAACGTACCAAAAAGATCCATACCCTTCTGGACCAGGAGCTGTACCTGCGTGAGATTATGCAGACCATAACAGAGATAAACAGCCTGCTTATCTCTGCAACGGATATAAAAACACTCCTCCAGGAGGCATGCCGGGTAATGGGTGAGCATGGCCACTATGGCTATATCTGGATCGGTCTTCTGGAAAACAGTACAATCAACACAATCTTCAGCACAAATGATGCCATCGAGTTTCCTGGGAAGCTTCCCTATCATATCAAAGATAGCAATGACCCGTTCTCATCAACACCTGCCGCCCAGTGCATAAACACCAATCAAACAATGGTCGTTGAACAGAACAACAGGCGTTCCACCCTGTCCCCATGGCTGGACCAAACAGCAGTCAGCGGATACCGGGCAGTGGCTGCCATACCGCTGTGTGCCGATCAATATACAGCGCCCCTCGGCGCCATCAGTGTCTACACCCTGCGCCTGGAAGGATTCGAAAAAGAAGAGATCGCCATGCTTGAGGAACTGGCCGGTGATATCGGTTTTGCCATCAGTTCGTTCAGACAAAGGGAAATGGTTGCCAGCCTTGAGATGGAACGCACCGAAAATTATGAAGAGACCATCCTCTCTTTTGCCAACATGATTGACCATCGAGACACCTATACAGCCGGCCATACCCTTCGGGTGGCACACTACTGTAAACTGATTGCCCGGGAAATGGGGCTCAGTAATAAGGAAACAGCGATCCTGCAGAAGGCTGCGACTCTGCACGATATCGGGAAAATTGCCACTCCGGATTCGGTATTACTCAAACCGGACAAACTTTCCGCCCTTGACTACGAACTTATCAAACTCCACCCCATCGCCGGATTCGAGATGCTGTCCAATATCAAGATGTACAAAGAGTTGGCAGAAATCATACTCCATCACCATGAACGCTATGACGGCATGGGCTATCCGGATCGTTTGCAGGCAGAGGAGATCCCCCCGCTTTCCAGGATTATTGTAGTTGCAGACGCCTTTGATGCCATGACCACCAACCGTATTTACAAGCCAAGGAAATCGATCCCGGAAGCCCTGCAGGAGTTAAAACAACTGAGTGGCAGTCAGTTCGACCCCGAAATTGTCAACGCAGCAGAGAAAGCGCTGAAAGATATTCAGGTTCCTGAAGCCATCACTCAACTGCCGCAAAACCAGATGGAGCCACGGCGATTTTCCTACTTCTTTAACGACAAAATAACCGGACTCTACAATGAAGACTACCTGCAGATTATTCTCAGAAACAACAAAGAGCTGCAGGAATACAGGTGCCTTCATAACCTGCACATAAAGGGGCTGGAGCACTACAATGAACGACGGGGATGGGAACAGGGCAATATCCTGATGCAGAAATTTGCAGTCGAGCTGGAGAAGAGCTATCCTGACACCCTGATGTTTCGGGCCTACGGCCAGTATTTTGTCATTATTTCCAGGGAACATTTTGCCATGGAGGAGGAAGCGTTGCTCTTTAGCACATTTAAAGGGACAGGGGTAGTTGTTGAGATGGATCACCTGGACCTGCAGAAAAACACAGCCTATTATATGCACAAGATGGAAAAAATGGAGATTCAATCCAATGTGAATGCGGAATATTAACAAAGAATAAAGAAGGAGATCTGTCGACTATGCTTGGGGTAAAAATTGATGCAGAGAAAGGTATTGCAACGCTATGTCCAGATGGACCGTTATCGAAAGAGGATTTTATAGAGGCGGCAGCACTCATTGATCCCTATCTGGAAAAAACGGCTCGTCTAACTGGGCTTCTTATTCACACAGAATCTTTCCCTGGCTGGGATTCCTTTGCCGCCCTCTCTTCCCATCTCAGCTTTGTCAAAGAACATCATAAGAAGATTGCACGAGTGGCATTTGCCACTGATTCCATGATTGGAAATTTTGCAGAAATAGTAGCCAGTCACTTCGTCAATGCTGAGATCAAACTCTTTCCCTACCAGGAGTTGGAACAGGCACGGGAATGGACTGCGGGGCAGGGGAAAGAATAAAAGACTCTACAATCTGAGAAACTTCCCCCTCTCTACCGAGGAAGAAATGATCACTCCCACCAATTTCCCGAGAACTGCTTTTGTCCACTGGCTGCTTTGCTTCTCACTGAGCGGCGTATCATTTTCAGCAA
>JAOZKX010000262.1:826-4073 GCA_029935135.1 Desulfocapsa sp. | reverse complement strand
CATTCTTTTTGATGGTCGTGATGCATCTGGTAAAGGAGGCACGATTCGACGAGTAACCCGATATATGAATGAAAAACGCTATCGAATTGTGGCTCTTGGAAAACCCAGTGAGGTTCAAAAAACAGAACTGCACATGAAGCGATACATTGAACAATTCCCACATGCTGGGGAAATAGTGCTCTTTGACAGGAGTTGGTATAACCGTGCAATGGTTGAGCCGGTTATGGGGTTTTGCACTAACGCCCAATACAATCGATTCTTAAAAAAAGTCACCACCTATGAGCAAAACTTTATCCTTGATGCAGGAAAAACGATTCTCTTGAAATTATACTTTTCAGTGAGCAAGGAAGAACAGGCATACCGTTTTGAAAGAAGAAAAAATGACCCCCTCCGCCAATGGAAATTAAGTGAGGTTGACCTCCAGGCTCAAGATCTCTGGGGTGACTTCACTGAAAAAAAACGTATCCTTCTCAAAAAAACCCACATTGACAAATCCAAGTGGTACATCATTCGTTCCGATGACAAGCATATGGCCCGTCGCGAGACTATGAAGTTGATCTTAAATTCCGTGAAGTACCGGGGAAGAAGCAGAAAACTCGACTTTAGCGTCGACAACAGTACTGTTATCGAAGGCAATCGGGAATTGAAGATAATGAAAAAACAGAAAAAACAATTTGGTGCCCCCTTAAGTTAAATAAATTCTTACTAAAAGGAATTCAACCATGGCAGACAAAAAGAAAAATAAAAAGAAAAGCTGCAAAAAACAGAAACAGCTGAGTGGCAACGATTTCAAACTACTGGAAAACACCGCTTCAAAAAACGAGAACCGGAAAAAAGGGAAAGGGACGACTGCCATCTATGTCAAAAATTGGCACTTGGAATATGAACAGGAATTGAAAACTCTGCAGATTGAACTGATGAAACTGCAAAAACATATGAAAGCCAATGGTGATCGTGTTCTTGCTATTTTTGAAGGTCGGGATGCTGCAGGGAAAGGTGGAACCATAAAGCGTATTATAGCCAACCTCAATCCACGAAATACCAGGGTGATGGCCTTGACCAAACCAAACGAAACGGAGGCAAGTCAATGGTACTTTCAACGCTACACCACCCACCTGCCTGCAGCTGGTGAGATGGTTATCTTTGACAGGAGTTGGTATAATCGTGCTATGGTTGAACCGGTTATGGGTTTTTGTACGGACGAACAGAATAAACGCTTCCTAAAAGACGCTCCAATGCTTGAAGAACTGTTGGTAAAAAGTGGAATTAAGCTTTTCAAGTTTTATTTCTCAGTCTCCAAAGACATTCAAAGAGAGCGCTTTGACTCCAGGAAAGATGACCCACTCAAACAGTACAAACTCTCACCGGTGGACAACCTTGCCCAAAAATACTGGAACAAGTATTCGGTCCGGAAATTCCAGATGCTCTCGGAAACCAACCGTAGCATCGCGCCCTGGACAATCATTCGCTCCGATGTGAAGAAAAAAGCACGAATAAACTGTATGAAATATCTACTTTCTCAAATGGAATATGACGACAAGCTTCCTGCAGCTGATCTGGAGTATGATCCTGAGATTGTTGTGTCTGGAATAACAGAACTGCAGAATATGGAACGCAACATTATGAACCCGGACAAATTGCATGGCTAGGCAAAGGGTCTTCATGCAATTACACTAAAAGAATCCGCACCAAACATAGCAGTCAAAAAAAACGAGTTGGTGTAAAAAAGATTGTCAGCGACCCATAACAATCTTTTTCACACCAACTCGCTGACCATTACTATTCACGACCTTGAACATCCCACTACCCAGTAGGCGTGAATTCCACATACATCTGAAACGAACATTCTGCCCTACTCGCACTACTCCTGAACGCATGGCTGACACAGGAAGGTCAACACCAATACCACCACCTGTGGAAATATCGTGAATATTCACTTCTATTTCTTTCCCTTCGGAGGTAATGAGGGTTGCCTTGCCACTTTGCAGCTCCCTATTGATGATTCGGCGATTCAGGAGGCACTGTGTAATTGCACCACACTTATGACAGCGCATGTTTTTTCTGCGCAAATTTGCCCGAATTGGATAACTTCGTTTGGCCCCACAGGCAGAGCACTTGAACTGAACCCTATTATTAATAACACGAAAGCTGACTGTTCTTCCCATTGCTTATGTTTCCTCAAGAAAGTATTTTTTTCTTTTACAACAAACAAAAGAGATGTAAAGCTTAAGGGTTTTGCATTATCGAACCAACTTACTGCGGTTTCCCGCAACACTTCTTGTATTTTTTCCCAGACCCACATGGACAAGGTGCATTACGGCCAACCTTTTCACTCTCCCGTTTTTCTGGTTGTGCTGCCGGCATATCTTCTCCGGCGGCACCTTTATTGAGCTGAATTTTTTCCTGTTCCATGCGCTGACGACGTTCTTCTTCCAGTCGTTTCACATCATCTTCCTGGACAACCCGTATTCGCATCAGAGTGGATATAGTTTCCTTCTTGACCATTGCAACCATATTTAAAAAGAGATTATAGCCCTCCTTTTTATACTCATCCAGTGGTTTTTTCTGTCCATATCCACGGAGACCAATACCCTGCTTCAGGTGATCCATTGAAAGCAGATGGTCTTTCCAATGCGTATCAACAGTCTGCAGCAAAATAACTCTTTCCATGTGTCGCTGAACTTCCTGGCTGTTATGATTTTCCTGTCCCTGGTAATGAGCTGCCACCAATTCAACAATCTTTTCATTAAACGCTGCCCTATCCATATCACTCCGGTCTGCATCTGACCAGTCAATACTAATGTTAAACAGTTCAAGCATGCGCTCATCAAAACCATCCCACTGCCAATCTTCTGATGCCAGCCTGTCGTTTGCAAACTCGTCAACAAGCATATCGACAAGTTCAGATTTCATGTCGACTATTACTTCGGCTATATCTTCACCGGAAAGCAATTCTCGGCGCTGCCTGTAGATGACTTCCCGTTGTTTATTCATTACATCATCATATTCCAGCAGATGCTTACGAATGTCAAAGTTATGGCCCTCGACTTTTCGTTGCGCATTTTCTATGGCCTTGGATATAATATTATGTTCAATAGGTTCATCCTCTTCCATGCCAAGTTTATCCATAATGCCAGAAATACGACCAGAACCAAAGATACGCAACAGATCATCTTCCAGGGAAAGAAAGAAACGGGAGGAGCCGGGATCACCCTGACGCCCAGACCGACCACGAAGCTGATTGTCA
>JAOZKX010000262.1:0-816 GCA_029935135.1 Desulfocapsa sp. | reverse complement strand
TACGCCGCGAGTCGTGCCTGGAAGTACCCAGGATATGGAGCCCTCCACCCTCACGGGATTCATCTGTGAGCTTGATGTCTGTACCACGACCAGCCATATTTGTAGCAATTGTCACCTTGCCAAAATGGCCGGCGTTAGCTACAATTTCTGCCTCACGATCATGCTGTTTTGCATTCAACACCTCGTGGGGGATTTTCTCTTTTTTAAGCATTTCAGAGATCATCTCTGAAATATCAATGGAAATGGTTCCAACAAGTACCGGTTGCCCTTTTTTATGAAGATCCTTAATCTCCTCAACGATAGCCGCATATTTTGCCTTGGTATTTTTATAAATCACATCAGCAAAGTCATCACGAACCATGGGCATATTGGTGGGCATAATTACCACATCCAAATCATAAATCTTTTTAAACTCTGCCGCCTCAGTATCGGCAGTACCGGTCATGCCGGAGAGTTTATCATACATCCGGAAATAATTCTGGAAGGTGATAGAGGCAAGTGTTTGATTTTCCTTCTCAATTTTCACATGCTCTTTTGCTTCCAATGCCTGGTGCAGTCCATCTGAATAACGGCGCCCTTCCATTGTTCGACCGGTAAACTCGTCAACAATCACCACTTCACTGTTTTTAACAATATAATCCACATCTCTTTGGAAAAGAACATGCGCCTTGAGCGCCTGATTGAGATGATGTAACTGTTCGATGGCGTCAGGCTCATAGAGGTTATCAACATCCAGCAATTCTTCGCCAAGGGCAATACCCTCTTCAGTAAGAGACACCTGTCTAGATTTCTCATCTACATTGTAGTGTTCTTCCT